>CAISYK010000238.1 GCA_903889605.1 uncultured Bacteroidota bacterium | reverse complement strand
TTCATCTGCTCATTTAATTTATTGAAAATTGCTTTGTTGTTATCAACCGAAGGGTTTGCAAGTTTGGTATACGAATCAATGATTGTCTGTACCTTATCTTTTGATGATGCAATAGCAGCTTCAAAATCTTTTTTGAATTTTTCTGCTAAAGGAGTAAAAGAAGTTTTTGTTGCTTCGAATTGTTTAGAGATGCTGTCAAAAGATTTTTTATTAAATGCAGTAATATCTTCAACTTGTTTCTTATAAGATTCAATTGTTTTTGCTACTGATTCTTTTGAAAATTTTTCTGAACCGGCTTGTTTGCCGAATTCCATAGCTGTTTTCATAGTAGCTTTTGACATATCGGAGATGGTTTCAATGTTTTTTTTCAAAATTTCCATCATCGTTTCCGACATTCCGTAAGAACTGTTAAAATTATCTTTATTAATACCTTCAAGTGTAGCATTCATTGCTTTGCTGTACATTTCACTTGCCGATTTCATTTGTTTATTTTGTGTTTCAATGATTGTTGCAGTTGTATCCTGTAACCATTTCATAGTGTCACTAACATTCTTTTTGAATGTTTCTGCTGTTTCTGTAAATTTTTCTGTTGCCATTTTGTTTTTTGTTTTTTTTTGTTTAATTGCGTGCAAAGATACTAAAAATCCATTGCTAACAAACGGTGTTCATAACTTTTTAATTATTTTTTAATTATTTCAAATTATTTACTAAATGCGAACTGCTGAAATAAAACAAAAAAACTGAATCGATGCGATATAAATATATTTATATCGCACCAGTTCAGTTATTATAGAGGTTTATAAGATATTATTTCATTCTTAAATTTCCAAAAAAGAAGAACAAAACATTAAACCGGAATCAGAGAGATTAAGAGTTTTTTTTGCTGTCTTCCTGTTTCCACCATTCTGATGCCCAATTTGTAAATCTATTCAAGCCTTTGTTCTGAATGTTAAAAAGCGATTCTATTTGAACATTAATGCTTTCTCCAAATTTTTGATTGAAATTCACAGCAAGGTTTGTGTGTTTATTGTAGAAATCAAGAATTTCTTTTGTGCTTTTAATTGTCAATTGGTGTGAAGCTTCAAAATTTTCGTGAATTAATTCCAACACTTTTTCAGGATGCGTGCTGTTTGATTCTTTAAGAGCATCAACTAATTTTGTATTAAAATCAACATTCATTTCCATTTGTCTGGTGTATGAGTTTATAATGCTGTCTAAAGCATCTTCTGCAAGCTCCACTGATTTCCCGAATGTGCTTTTTAATGTATCTGTTACGGAGTCTTCTATTTCTTGCTGATTTAATTTCTCTTTAATAGAATCAACAATTTTTTTGTTAGAATCTAAGGCATCACCAATGTATTTGGTGTTTGAAGCAATAATTTCACGTATTGTTTCTTTTGATTTTTCTGCAGTACCTTTAATACTGTTTTTAATTTTTTCCGATTTTTCGTTTAGTGTGCTGTTCATTTTTTCCGATTTTTTTAGATTAATACTGTAATAATTATGACTAATTATCAATTAGTCGACGGCAAAGGTATGAAGAAAATTATACTAACATGCAAATGTTTGTAACTTTTTTTACTTTATTTAACATTATTTATTAAATGCAGCCCTCTTGATTGTGAGGTGTTAGGCCTCCTTTGTTTAGTGTTTGTTAGATTAAATTCAATAGGCTTCAGTTGTAATATAATGATAACCAAGATCGGAAGAGCACACGTCTGA
>CAISYK010000237.1 GCA_903889605.1 uncultured Bacteroidota bacterium | reverse complement strand
CATGACAGTGTCTCAATGTATCATATCCCTTCCATAACCCATAAACAAAGGAGAGTGTAATTTTTAATTCAATCTCCAATTTTGACAGGTTATTAAGAAAAGCCAAAATAAGTGGGGTTAAAAACATTTCTTGCAGTCATAAACACTTAAAACTACCTTTCGTGTCTGAAAATATCATATATGCATACAACATCTGTTCAATACGGCAATTCGGTATGTCATAAAGTAGAGTTCAAAAGAACGGAAATCAAAAAACTGCGGTGTAAAAGTTGCAAAAAACATCAATTACTGTCTTATTAATAAAAAGGTTGTTTACAAGAAATTAAACTAATGATTATAAAACTTTGTAAGGTAAATGTGGGCATAAGAGATATTGGCAAACTTTTAGAAATATCAGTAAACAGCGTTAATAAAATAACGTAAGGCAACAGCATCAAATGAAATTAAATACTCTTAACCAACCAAAGCTACGAAGAGGATGCAATGCGAACTTACAATAACGTTATTAACGATTATTATTTTTAATAAACGCCTCCAGCCTTAAAAAATCTTCTGTAACTTTGTTCGACACAATACCAAGATGTTCCACTTACAGAAACCGTAAACCCTTAATTAATAAGCGTTTGCGGTTTTTTTATTAAGTTTTTTAGTTGCCGCTTAGCCCACAACCTTCTTTTCTATACTTTCATTAGAAACCAAGCTGAAATTAAATTATGTCTTTCGAAAACTCGCATGGCATTTTTTTGACGGCATAAATCTTTTTAATTCCATTTCATACTAATGCACTACGGAAAATATTTCACGGCTTCTCATCTGATCCTTTGGGGAGAAAGCCTCAATGAAATAAAGCCCTTGAGAGAGTCGGCCTATATCAATGTTTGTACCATCAGAAGAAGTACTTGTTGTTTTATAAACATCCTGACCCATTAAATTGCAAATACTAATTTCGAAAACAGAAGTATTAAATTCCGCTGAGGGAACAAAATGGAGAATATCATCGGCGGGGTTCGGAAAAATCCGGAAACCAAACGCGGATATTGAATTTGATCCTACGCTGGTAACGGTAACAGGAGGGATAAGAGAGTATGTTAGTTTATAAGGACTTCCATTAGGATGGAAGGAAAGCTCGACTACCGCCAGTTTGGTTTCTTTTGCCAGCCAGCTATAGGAAGTGACTGAAGCTGCTGAGAAATTATTCAGCGTCCATTGACTAAAAGAAAACAGTTTATACCAGGATGTGTCAATTTTCTGTTCAATTGTTTTTTTTCGCAGACAGTTATAGCTTCCTGTCGGGGTAATAACTGTTCCCCAGCCGTCAAGGGAATCGAGAACTGTAGCCTTATGTTTCGCGCGTACTTGATATACACCAAAACTTGTACCGCTTGCAGTAAAATCAAAACCATAAGTATCTGTGTATGCTGAACCATAGCTTTCCGGAAATTGCATGAGGAGCATATCAGGATTAAAAGGAACAGAAATAGTAGTTCCATTATTAAGAATATCCCCTACAACACCTTTCACAATCACGTTAGAAGGACTTGAATTAACAAAAAGGTATGAAGTGTTATTATGTGTCATAGCCTGATTTGCAGAAGGGAAACTTGAAGCATAAGGACTTGTGGATGCGTTAATAATTCTGGTTGTTTCCAGTTCTCGGGGCACCGCATTACTGAAATTCCAAACCTGGTTAACTCCTTTGCTGCCTGGATTAGCCGTTGAAATAGTGTCAACTACCCGGGGAATCGTATCGCCAACGGCCCATATATCGGATTGGCTAAGACTTATCTGTCCAAAAAGATTAAAAGAAGAAAGAAACATCGAAATTAAAATGGCTTGTAGAAGTGTTTTCATAGTTTGCTGTATTTTTTAACAATATTAGCAAATTTAAAATTAGTATGCGTAGCTAAGAAAAATAAATCAATAGATTTGTTTTAAATTGAGTACTAAAATATTTGACAGACTATATCCTGAATTTTTCTGTACAATTTTTCAACATCATTTTTTTATAACATTAAAATTTTATCTTTGTTGCAATAGTCCTAATTATCAACATGAAATATATTTACATTTTCCGACAGCGTGTTTAAAATTTCTTTATCAAATTATTATATATCCTTTTTTCAACCCTAATACTATTTATTATACATTTTTTCGTATAGATATAACAAATCCCAAACAACAATATAATTTTTACAAATAAAATTTAAAACGTCTCTTAAATGGCTAAAATAATACCTTCCCAAAGTTCAGATTTTTCCCCTGTTGACTGGCCAAAAGGCGGCCCCATTGATCTTAAAATTCACGATTTGCCGCATAATTCTTCCACTACCGAATGGTGGTATATGCACACTCATATCACTACCGAATCCAACCGTAAGCTCTCGCTGTTTGCTTCTTTTTTCACTGCCGTGATTGGTTATGATAAAAAAACAAAAAGCCCGATATTCGGCCACTCTGTTATCTGGGCCGTTTCCGATATTGACAAAAAGGAATATCACGCTGTTTCGCTTGTTGATAAACGCGCACCAAAAATAGGGCTGGAACGACTTAAAAAAGGTGAAATAGTAAAAGACCCTTACATAAAAAAGGCGGCCACTGAAATGCTGAAAAAAGGTGTAGTGCCTTACCCAGATGAACTGCTGAAAAACGAGGCTGTTATTGCGAAAGATAAATTATCGCTTAATTATGACGGCAATATTTTTAAAAAACAAAATGATGGTTCATATCTATTAAAGCTTAGGCACGATAGATTGGAAATAAGCGCTGACATTGTGTTTAAGCCTCAAAAAGCTCCAATCCGCCATGGTGATAATGGCGTTGTAAAAGGGGTTTCGGCTGAGGATATGTTTTACTATTTCATACCTCAATGTGATGTTTCCGGAAGTATCAGAATAAAGAAGGAAAGTTTAAAAATAAAATCTGCCAGCGGTTGGTACGATCATGAATTTGGCTGCCCCCCGAAAAATAAACTGGCTAAAACAGAAAAAGACGTTTCATGGAACTGGGTTGCAGTGCAATTGAATAATGGATGTCAGTTCACAGCTTATGACCTTATTGATCTGAAAACTAATGAAAGCTGCGGTTCCTTTTCAATTCTCATTGATAAAAACGGCAAACGGCATCAGTCAAATAAATTTACTCTTAAGCCAGTCGGAGATGAATGGACCAGCACTCGTACCTTTGCTTCGTACCCGGCAAAATGGATAGTTCATGTTCCTGAATTTAAACTTAAACTGGAAGTTGAATCTAGTTTTCCAAACCAGGAATTTACTACTGTTATTTCCAAACCTGCATTTTGGGAAGGACATATAAATGCCAAAGGAACTTTTAATGGAAAAAAAGTAAGCGGACAAGGGTATGTTGAAAGGCATGGTTTTATTAAGAATAATTCTCTCCGGGATTTTTTGAAATCTGTTTCATTCGAAACATTAAAATCAGTTAAGAAAATTGTACCAACTTCTTTTGGACAGGACAAATTGGAAGAGTTAGTTTCAAGAAAAGGAAACAAACATTTAACCGAAGGATTGGATAAAGAGGCTTACATAAATACATTTATCAAACCAATCCGCGAAATTACAGACAGAGGAGGGAAATCATGGCGCTCCTATGCGACTATTGCATGTTCGGATGTTGTTGGCGGTAATTCCCAAAAAGCAATTGACTGGCTTGCTTTACCTGAATTAATGCATGTGGGTTCTTTAATTGTAGATGATGTTCAGGACCGATCTGAAATACGCCGCGGCGGACCCGCTGTTCATAAAATATACGGTGAAGCAACTGCGATAAATTCAGGTACTGCCTGTTATTTTCTCGGACAGATTTGCATTTATGAAGCAGACCTTGAAGCCGAGAAAAAAGTACAGATCTATAACTGGTATTTTGAAACCATGCGCGCCTGTCACAGCGGGCAGGCAATGGATATTTACGGATTAGATTACATGATGCCTGATGTATTGAAGGACGATAAAGCAGCACGGCAACTGAGCAAATATGTTTACACCATTCATCGTCTTAAGTCTGCAGCTCCGGCAAGCTACCTGGCTCGTATAGGGGCTTTGCTGGGTGATGGAACTAAAAAACAGATAGAAGGATTAGGAGATTATTATGAAGCACTAGGTATCGCCTTCCAAATAATAGATGATACGCTTAATCTGAAAGGTTTTGAAGATAATCTTAAATCAAAAGCTGAAGATATTACAGCCGGCAAAATCACATATCCTATTGCAAAAGCAATGGGCCTTATTACAAAACAGGAGCGCAAGCGTCTTTGGGAAATATTAAGTTTAAAAACAACCGATATTGAACTTTTACGCGAAGCCGTTGCTTTACTTGAAAAATATAATGTGATTGAGCTTTGTGAAAATGAAGCTAAAAACATTCTTAACAGGGCCTGGCATAAATTAGACCCTCTTATTCATGATTCAATGGTAAAGCTCAATTTGAGGGCATTCTCATGGTTTGTGCTTCAAAGAACTTATTAGCAAAATACGGGGTCTTATTAATATCTTAAGTTCCAGACTTTGTTATTTCATTTAAATAGTAATGTGTTTTGTCCTTTAATTAAAAAATATAATTTCTTTTGGCGTTTGCCTTTCTTCCATTCACTTCCTCGTCATAAGATATATGGCGAGAGAGGCATCGCATTTTTTTGACTCGATTTTAGGAATGCGGCAATGAAGCATAGTTCAGCATGATGCCGTTAAATAAAGCAAAATAATATTCATAGCTCAACGAAAAAAACACCCCAAGTTATTTAACGTATATGGTGAAGATCAGGTAATGAACTCCCATAAGGCATAGGAATTTACAGTTACAAATTTTACAAATTTCGGCGTTTTTTGCAGGTGGAAAAACATCAATGAGTAGAAAATATTGAACTTTATACCGCAAACGAAAAAGTTCCTCCTTTTTGCGATACTTTTTTGTTGGATTAAATTTGCTAAAGTCAGATATGGGCATGTATTTTAGCCTCATAACCGAATGAATAGTTTATTAGTAAGATGTAGAATCTAAAAGGAAAGGCCTGAAACGTCAATTTACAAAACAAATCAGCGCAGTAACTGCAGGAAACCTGATTTATCATAATCTTTGTTATCCCAACCTTTTGCTTTAATAACGTAATAATAAGTTCCGCTGGAAACCGCTGTACCAGCTTGAGTTCTGCCATCCCAGTAACTTGTAACTGATACTACTTCTGCTATTTTCAGTCCCCATCTATCATAAATGACACAATTAAAGTCTTTTATTC
Organism: uncultured Bacteroidota bacterium; assembly: GCA_903889605.1. Classification (GTDB taxonomy): domain Bacteria; phylum Bacteroidota; class Bacteroidia; order 2-12-FULL-35-15; family 2-12-FULL-35-15; genus 2-12-FULL-35-15. The sequence goes on along the minus strand of CAISYK010000237.1, from coordinate 13,855 downwards.
TAACACCATTGACCAGAAAAAAGTCGTTTTTCCCGTCACCATTAGGAGTGAAAATGTTAGGTATTTCAAGTGATGATGTGTTTTCTAAAACAACAATTGTAAGACTGTAACTATCAGTACAGCCGTTTGCTGTTGTCGCCTGCAGAATAACTGTATATGTTCCCGGCTCTTCAAAAGTATGAGACGGAGAAAGCAGTGTACTATTTGTATTGTCACCGAATGACCATAAATAGCTTACTGCCGAGGCTGAACTGGTATTTGTAAAATTTACGTTAAACGGATATATCCCTGTATATAAATCCCCCGAGAATTGAGCCGTAACAGAGCCTTCTGTTATATTTACAGATGTTAAATCACTGCCGCAGGTGTTGCTGGCGGTAACGGAATATATTCCCTGCGAATCAGCATTTATCGAGCTACCGGTTTGCCCTGTTGACCATACGTAGGTTGAACCGCCGCTTGCATTCAATGTTACACTATCTCCTGGACAGATTGTTGTTAACCCTGCAGGGGTAATAACCGGATAAGGCAGACTTAATGAATTTATCGTTATCAGGTCACTCGCGCTTCCGCAGGAGTTGGATGCGGTTACCGAATAATTTCCGCCTGAAGACACAGTTATAGAGTCGTTGGCAGAACCAGTTGACCACAAAAAATTCCCAACCCCGGAAGCCCATAAAATTAATGTACTGCCATTGCATAGTGTTGTTACGCTGCTGTTTAATGTCACTGATGGCGCTGGAGCAACTGAAACACTTTGTACTGCCTGCTGAGAGCCGCAACTATTAGATGCAGTAACAGTGTATGTACCAGCAGTGGATATTACAACTGAACTATTTACTCCTCCCGTACTCCAAGAATATGTACTCCCGCCAGACGCGGTGAGAGTTACAGTCGCACCCGGACATATTGAAACGTTGCCGCCTGGTGTAATTGCAGCTGTTGGAGGCTGTGTAATATATACTGTCATAGTACTGAAAACTGTATCATTGCAATTACCTGCAGCTCCCATTGAAAGAACAACAGAGTCTAATTCAGAAGGGGCAAGAGTATAGCTGGCTGTTAATGTGTTAATATTTGAAAATATTCCTGTTCCGCCTCTCCAAAAAATGAGATTGTAATTTCCAGAGGCTGTACCGTTTAAATTTATGGTTCCTCCAGCGCAAACAGACACATCGTTTCCTGCATTTGAAGTGATTCCAATAATTGGTGCCTGGCAGCCATTATTTATATACGTCGCTGCAGGATAACCTGGCCAGACATATTCAATTGTCCCCCCATCACATAGTGCAGATGAGCCGCCGTGACCGCCAGTTTGATTTGTTAACAAGGATCTGTCATAGCTTGCAGTATCTGAACAGCCTGTTGAAATTTGTTTCATGATCAATGTTCTAATCCCCGGTGTCGAATTATAATTGACAAAATGCCCGGCAGTGTTTCCTGCTATCTGAAAAATAACATAAAGTGTATCTGTTAAATTTGCAAATGAATTTGCGGAAGTATTTACTGCTGTAGAAGTTATTAATAGAACTCTTTTACCTGCTGGTAAAATTCCGCCGGTGGGCTCAATTAATATACCGCAGCTTAAAATGGTGCTGTTTAAAGTATTTATGATTGCAGAAGTTGCTGCTGTTTGGGGAGATATTCCTAAATATGGATTATTGGGCCAGGTAATATCTAAGTCAGAAGCATTAAAGGCCGTTGGACCAATGATAAAACGCACCATTTCGTTTTCACCTTCAGGAGATCCGCATGCATCCGCCAATATACTTTCTATTTCAAAACATTTGGCAGGGGTTTGAGCATTGGCGTATGTTCTAAAAAACACAAAAATAACAGCCAGAAAATAAATACTTTTAAGTGAGTGTCTTATTATTTTATTCATTTTATATCCGCTTTTGAATCGTAAATATTATCAAAGCGGTTTAAGATGAATCTTTTTAAAAAGAAATCTTACAGGGTGTTCACTTTTATTAAAAACACTTCTAATGTTTTTCTTATGCAAAATTAGGTCAAAAAATCAATTGAACAAAAAGTATTGCACTTTATATTTATGTGAAAAATTGTTAATAATTAAATCCTATAAATTTTCATGTAGATTCTTGAACCAGACCACGTTTTACTCAAATTTATGGCTATTTTTGGTAAAAATATTTCCCTGAGCGGGTGTTCTAAAAACAGATAACGAAGTTAATATATGAGAGTTTTAAAATTTGGCGGAACATCGGTTGGTTCCGCGGAAAGCATGCAGTCTCTTGTCCGTTTAATTGACGACGGCATTCCTAAAATAGTGGTATTATCTGCTATGAGCGGCACCACTAACAGCTTGGTAGAAATTGCAGATGCTCTGTATGCGAAAGAACATGATAAAGCTAAAAATTTGATAGAGGCATTGCATGTAAAATACTGCATTGTTATTAAACAGCTGTATAAAACCGCTGCAGCATTAAATAAAAGCAAAGAACTGCTGGATTCACATTTTAATTATCTGCATGCATTCACAATGGATTTGTTTACGCTGAATGAGGAGCGTGCTGTCCTCGCCCAAGGGGAATTGATCTCAACTGCCCTATTTCATTATTACCTGGAAGAAATTAATATTGATTCCGTTTTACTTCCCGCATTAAATTTTATGCGCATAGATGAGAATGAAGAGCCGGATATGAAATATATTGAAGGAAATATAAAATCGGAGATTGCGAAATACCCAAACAGAAAATTATTTATCACACAAGGATATATCTGCAGAAATGCTTTTGGTGAAATTGATAATTTAAAGCGCGGAGGCAGCGATTATACTGCAACAATAATAGGCGCGGCAGTTCATTCGGATGAAATACAAATTTGGACCGATATTGACGGGATGCATAATAATGACCCCCGAATTGTAGATAATACACATGCTATTGCCGAACTGTCATTTGATGAAGCTGCCGAGCTTGCTTATTTCGGAGCGAAAATTTTACATCCAACATGCATACTTCCTGCTCAGGTGCGCTGCATACCTGTTCGCTTATTAAACACTATGCAGCCCGAAGCAAAAGGAACAGTCATCACTTCAAAAATTTCGGAAGACAGTATAAAAGCTGTTGCAGCTAAAGATGGCATCACAGCAATTAAAATAAAATCCGGACGAATGCTTTTGGCTTATGGTTTTCTGCGTTCTGTTTTTGAGATTTTCGAGCGCTACAAAACTCCGATAGATATGATTACTACTTCGGAAGTAGCCGTTTCACTAACAATTGACAATACCAAAAATATTGATGCAATTAAAAAAGAACTGAAAGAGTTTTGCAGTGTTGAAGTGGATACTGATTTAACAATAGTATGCATAGTGGGCAGTTTTACCGCTGAAAAACAAGGGTATGCACTGCGTATTTTTGAGGCATTAAAAAATATACCCATTCGTATGATCTCTTACGGAGGCAGCGAAAATAATATTTCAATTTTGGTAGACACTAAATTAAAAAAAGATGCGCTCATTGCCCTTAATAAAGGGTTGTTTGCGCCTCACCATTAATACCATCACCAACTTAAGATGGTGCTGGGTACGAATAAGAACTAGGCAAAAATGAGAAAAGCGATGATTGACAAAGGAAAAAATCAGAGGTAATATGTTTACAGGAAATATAATTTCAAAATTCAAAGGCATTCAAACACCCTTTTACTATTATGATTTAGAGGTGCTGAATCAAACGCTTCAAAAATTAAAAAAAGAATCCGGCAAGTATGGATTTTTTGTGCATTACGCTTTAAAAGCAAATGCGGATAATAAAATTTTAGACATTATAAAATCATATAACCTAGGTGCTGACTGTGTAAGCGGCAATGAAGTAAAAAAAGCAATTGAATGTAATTTTAGCCCTGAACATATTGTATTCGCGGGTGTTGGTAAAAGCGATGCTGAAATTAACTGCGCATTAGATAATAATATATTCTGCTTCAACTGCGAAAGTTTACAAGAGCTTGAAGTGATAAATGATCTTGCTTTTAAGAAAAATAAAAACGCTGGAATAGCTCTTCGAATAAATCCGAATGTTAATGCAAATACTCATAAATATATCACAACAGGATTAGAAGAAAATAAATTCGGAATCAATTTATGGGAATTGGCAACTGTTGTGAATGCTGTTAAAAAATTAAAAAATCTTCAGCTCATCGGACTGCATTTTCATATTGGTTCACAGATAATGGATTTAAACTCTTTTAAATCATTATGTCTGCGGGTAAATGAAATTCAGAATTGGTTTGCAGTACGTAAAATAAAAATTGAAAACATCAATGTCGGCGGAGGATTAGGAGTTAATTATCATGAACCAGATACTAATCTTATACCCGATTTTGAGGTATATTTCAAATTATTCAATGACTTTTTAGAGCTTCGTCCCCGCCAGAAAGTGCATTTTGAATTAGGCCGGTCGATTACAGCACAATGCGGGACTCTTATTTCAAAAGTGCTTTATGTAAAAAATGGGGTGAACACCAATTTCGCTATTTTAGATGCAGGTATGACAGAATTGATGCGCCCTGCTCTATATCAGGCATATCATAAGATTGAGAACCTTTCAAAAATGGAAAATGGAAAATTGAGAATGGAAAATGGGAACCAACCATTAGCAATCCAAAAATACGATGTTGTAGGCCCTATTTGCGAAAGTTCAGATTGTTTCGGCAAAGCGGTAAGTTTACCTGAAACTATGCGCGGTGACTTAATTGCTTTGCGGACTGCAGGCGCTTACGGCGAAGTGATGAGCTCTGCTTATAATTTACGCGATAGGGTTAAGGCTTTTTATTCGAATGAAATATAAATATGTTTCTTCATTAGTTCATTTTAAGAATTACCAATATCATTCAATTTACATACGTGTAATTTCTTGATACCTTTGCCTAATGCAGATTTATAGAATGAAAGATCCATTTCGTCAATTTAAAATTTTTCATCTGAATTTGAGCTCTATAATTTTCTAATTACAAAGTTTTCAAATTAGTTAATTGCTATTTTTGTACCATCAAAGCATTTATTAATACTATCATATCGTGAAAAGAACAAAAGTAAAAGAGCTGTTGAATTCAACAGCCTATGGAAGTGAAATTAAGCTGCAAGGCTGGGTGCGAACTTTCCGCAACAATCAGTTTATTGCCATTAATGATGGTTCAACCATAAATAATATACAAGCTGTTGTAGATTTCCAAAACACTGATGAAGCGTTATTAAAACGTCTTACAACAGGCGCGGCAGTAAGCATAATTGGTGAATTAATTGAGTCCTTAGGTAAAGGCCAGAAAGTAGAAGTGAAAGTAAGAGAGCTGGAAATATTAGGCGACAGCGATGCAGAAAAATTTCCGCTCCAGCCTAAAAAACATAGTTTGGAATTTTTACGTGAAATTGCCCACCTGCGTTTTCGTACAAATACATTTAATGCTGTTTTTAAAGTCCGCCACGCGCTTGCATTTGCAATACATCAATTCTTTAACGAACGCGGTTTTGTATACCTGCATACCCCTGTTATTACGGCATCTGACGCAGAAGGTGCAGGAGAAATGTTTCGTGTAACGGCTTTAGATTTTGACAACCCTCCGCGCACCGAGGATGGGAAAGTAGATTTTAAGCAGGACTTCTTCGGCAAAGCAACAAACCTAACTGTTTCCGGTCAGCTTGAGGCTGAATTAGGAGCCATGGCATTAGGTGAAGTGTATACTTTCGGACCAACTTTCCGCGCAGAGAATTCCAATACCACCCGTCACCTTGCGGAGTTCTGGATGATAGAACCTGAAGTTGCTTTCAACGATTTGGATGACAACGCACAATTAGCGGAGGATTTATTAAAATATACTATAAAATATGCTCTTGAAAACTGCGCAGATGAATTAGAGTTTTTGAAAAACCGTTTGTTGGAAGAAGAAAAATCAAAACCTCAGGACGAACGTTCTGAAATGGATTTGCTTACTAAACTTCATTTTTGTTCATCAACTGAGTTTGTGCGCTTAAAATATACTGAGGCAATTGAAATTTTAAAAAATTCAACTCCGAATAAGAAGAAAAAATTCAAATACATTATTGAAAATTGGGGTGCCGATCTGCAAAGTGAACATGAGCGTTATTTGGTGGAGAAACATTTTAAAAAACCTGTTATTCTAACGGACTATCCCAAAGACATAAAATCATTTTATATGCGTATGAATGATGATGACACGACTGTTCGTGCTATGGATATTTTATTTCCAGGTATTGGTGAAATAATAGGCGGTTCGCAGCGTGAGGAGCGTTTGGAGTTTTTAGAAAAGCGCATGAAGGAAATGCATATCCCTTCTGAAGAATTATACTGGTATCTCGACACAAGAAGATTTGGAACAGCTCCGCATGCAGGATTCGGGTTAGGCTTTGAGCGATTAGTATTATTTGTAACCGGCATGACCAACATACGAGATGTGATACCATTTCCTAGAGCACCGAAAACAGCAGAGTTTTAGAATGCCCTGACCAAAGCCCATCTCCTTAATCCTCCCCCCGAAGGGGAGATGGCGTAAATGAAGTAAAAATAATCCACCAACTTTACGCCATTTAAAAAGCATTTGAGGTGAAATAAAAAAATAAAAAAATGGAAAGTAAACCTGCACAATTTACCCCGAATCATCTCCCTCCCTTCGGGAGGGCTGGGGCGGGCTTGCTTATCCAGCAATTACTGCAGGGCGATAAAAAATCTTTAGCCAGATGTATTACAATTGTTGAAAATGAAATGGATGGTTACCAGGAAATTTTGACATCTCTTAAATTTAAAAAAAGCACTCCTGTCATTGGAGTTACCGGCCCTCCGGGTGCAGGCAAAAGTACATTGATAAACGCAGTCATTAAAAAACTCACTGAACAAGGCAAATCTATTGGTATATTGGCAATTGACCCTACATCACCTTTTAATTACGGGTCTTTGCTTGGAGATAGATTACGTATGTCTGAACATTTTACCAATGAAAATGTATTTATCCGTTCGTTGGCTACAAGGGGTTCTTTAGGGGGATTGTCAGCCTCAATTATTGAAATTGTAGATGTTATGCGTGCTTTTGGTTTTGATTATATAATCGTTGAAACAGTTGGTGTTGGGCAAAGTGAAGTGGAAATAGTTGGTCTGGCCGATACTACCATTTTGGTTTTAGTTCCTGAATCGGGTGATGAAGTGCAGACATTAAAATCTGGGGTTATGGAAATTGCAGATGTTTTTGTGATTAACAAATCTGATAGGGAGGGAGCCTCTATATTCATGAAAAACATTATTCAGTTGGTACAATATAAACCAAAGAGCAATTGGAGTATTCCTGTTATTAAAGCCGTTGCCGTGAAGTATGAAGGTGTTGACGAAGTGATAGAAGCCATCAACAAACATCAGCTTGTCGGGGTAAACACAAAACGCCCTTATCTATTGGCTGAAAAAGCATATCGTTTAATTCAGAATTATAGAATGAAAGATGTTTCAAAAAAAATATTACAGCAGCAAATAGAAACAGAATTAAAAAAAACTGATTTTAATTTATACCGCTTTGTTCAAAGTATTATTAAACAATAATAATATGGTTTCTGAAATCTGAGTGCTTGTAATAAATAAAATAATTACGCTGAATATTTTCATTTTGGCCTTCCCTTTCTTAAAAAAGAATATCTGGTTTACTCTTCAAGTCACTAACTGCAGCTCATTATAATAAACATCTGTGGCATTGGTGGTTTTGTTATATATTCTGATGCCGGATAATTATGCTGCTAAGACACAAAGACGTTAAGTTTTAATTTAAAAAAAAATCATCCTTTTTGCCCTTTTTGCCTTTGTGTCTTCGCGGCATTATTTTTAGTTTTAATCTTAGAATCTGAGCCATCCGCAAGCTATCGGTGCAGCTTGCTTTTTCAAGCAAAAAAATTAATGATTTTGCGTATATTTATTTAACTCATCAATAGATGATTCAAAAGTAAAAGCATCGTTTAATTTGTAATAATTTCCTTTATCTAAATTATGACTCCAGGCAAATTTGGCAAGGTCCAAACGGGTTTGTTCAAAAGTGATCAACAGCATTAATTCTTTTATTTGAGAACAAAGCATACAATTATTCCCGATGATTTGTTTTGCCATAGTTAATTTACTGTCATCAAATGCTTTTGATTTTATTGATGCTTTGGCATTTTCAAAATCGTTTTCTCCTATCGGTGAAGGGCAGCCATACACGCCGTTATAGCCCTGTAAAACATAGGTTGTATGGGGTGGCCTGTTGTCAAAAACATCACCGCTGCTTGATGTGGTTGTTGAATATGTGGTGGAAGTTGTGGTGGTACTGTGTGTTGAATTCATATCATCCATGCCGTCATTTACATTTATATTCATACTAACTCCTAAACCATTCATATTTATTCCAATATTCCCGCCATCCATATTTGTATTTGTGCCGGTTGTATGTGTTGTAGTTGTTGTTACTGAATTTACAGCAACTGCATTAACAGGGGTATACAAAACAACCGTTTGCTGCGGGTCCGATTCATAGTCATTACCATGTATTGCAATTGGCGCATCACTATTGAATGACAATTTATAACTGCTGTCTTTTTTCTTTTTAATAGAATAACTGTATTCAACATTCTGCGTTGCTTCACCGCCGTTCATCAAATATACATTTTGGTTTAAATCAGCTGTTTTATTATCGAATATAATTTTCACCTGGTAATCAGGCGCATTTAGTCCTGTTACTTTCACATTAGTTTCTGGTACCGCATTTTGCCGGATACCATTTAATATTACAGTAAATTTTAAACCATCTTGTGAATATACCACAAGGTTGTTGTTCTGCGCTGTAAGTCCCAGAAAGGTAACTACGCTCAGATATGCTGCTGCGATTATTTTTTTCATAATATTTATTTTTATTTGAGTGATTGTTGAAATTTATTTCTTTTTGTTCTTAATTAAAATCCTGCAAGGCGTAAAATACTGATACATTGCTTATTTTGTTATCACAATTTGTTTTACCCCATAACTTTTTTCTGAAACAACTTTTAAAGAATAAACACCTTGTGCCAATGATGATAAATCAATGGCATTTGAAATCATTGATGTTTCCTTTGCATAAACCAATTTGCCCATTAAATTATATATTTGAATAGTTGTTTTTTCGTTTGAATTTAAATCTACAGTGAAGACACCTGTTGATGGGTTAGGAAAAACATTTACTAAAGTATTTGCAGGCTTTAAATTATCTATACCTGTAGGAGCAGTGGTAGGAAAATAGCCCCAGGCAACACAGTTTCCGCTGCCGGCAGTAACTTCAACTGCATAGGCTCCCAGGCGAAGTCCGCTTATTGATGGAGTTGTAGCTCCTGTATTCCATAAATATGTATATGGTCCTGCAAGTCCGGTAACTGCGGCACTTGCCGATCCGTCTTCTGCAGTAAATGAAGTAGCATTTGTTCCAGTTACTGAAACAGAAAATGCTCCGCATGAAAACGGCAATACATTATAGCTGCCAACTTTCACGCATCCATTTCCATCCATAACTGTAACTGAATATAATGCCGGTATTAGTCCGCTTATTGGCGCAGTTGCTGCAAGGTTACTCCAGGAAAACGAAAATGGCTGTGTTCCGCCTACAGGAGATGCAAGCGCTGTTCCATCCATTGCCCCAACGCTGGTTTCGTTGGTTCCTGTCACAGAAACAGAAAAACCTGCACATGAAGGAAGATTAATATTTACCGCATCTAGGTAAAACGTGCTGCCAGCTGCAGGAGTGGGCGGAGAAAAAGGTAATGGCGGCATTCCCAAAGAAGTTAGGTCAGGAAAAGAACCGATACTGGAATTTGCCCAAATTTTGATGGTATCAGGCATCAAAGCGGAGTAATATACAATTGGAAGGTTAATATTTGTCCAATTGGTTACTACCGTGCCTGCTTCAAAATACCCCTCTCCAATCGTTTCAGTTGCACCGCTTGTTGGATTATACCTTGTCAATTCTATGCTGAATGCTCCCGCATCATTTCCAACTGGGTTTGATTTATACTTAAAGTCCACAGAAACAGGGCGTTGTGTGTATGACACAGGACCAAAATCAATACCGCCGCCCAATGGATTTGGAAGAGGGGTAACAGGCCCGTAAGGTCCAAAGGCTGAATAATTAGGGCATTCCGGACAACTCCCTGTAACCATTTTTACTGAACTGCTGCCTTGACCGGGAGAAGATGTTTCTTTGAATACTGTTTGTGCACCGCCGCTTTGTGTTGTTTGAGCGTTGGACGACTCCCATCCATTAGGTTCATTTCCTGTCCAGTTTTCAAAATTAAGGTTGGTCTGTGCACTTATGCGGTTTATTCCTATTATTGTTACAGCGCTTAAAATAAGTAAGTTTTTTTTCATGGCGATAATTTGTTTTTGGTTAATGATTTAATTTTCGACAAAACTATATCAAGCTTATTCTTTTTGCTAAAATTATGGGGGTACAATAAGGGGTACAAACAGCTAATATACTAAACCCCAGAGAGTTTAATATTGGTTTTGATCTTGGAATTTGAAAAACGGAAGGTTATTTTACGGTGTCAAATTGTTTTTTATCGATTTTTTTAAAGGCGGGAAACGTTTATTTGCTAAAGCCGATTTATGGTTTTGCAATCACGCAGCTATAAACTTTCAAACTTTCAAACTTTCAACCTTATAACTTATTTACATCTTAAATATGGTTTCTTCTAAACCATCTACAGTATCCAACTGCATTTTTTTGCGCAGACGCTGACGGGTTTTTTTAACGCTGTCGTCTGATATTCCGATCATTGACGCAATTTCTTTAGAGGATATGTTTAATTTTATAAGCGCCGCTAATCTCGATTCGGCGGTCGTGATACCAGGGTAATCGCGTTTTAATTTAAAGAAAAATCCTTCATGGACTTTTCCAAATAAATGTTTAAACTGTTCCCAATTATCTTCCGTTATGATTTTGGAAGAAGTAAGCATAGTTATTTTTTCTATTTTCCCCTGATCTTCAGGATGCTGGGTCTGTAATTCTTTTAATTTGCCGTTTAACTCTTCAAGAAGTTTATTTTTTTCGACAAGATGCTGGGTATAAACCAATAAAGTGTTTTTATTTAGTTCCAGTTCCTTTTCCTTTAGTTGAATTTCATTTTGAAAGATTTCTTTATTCAATTCTATTTCCAGTTCTGCATTTTTAGCTTTCTGTTTTTTATTTTTAAACATTAAATAGATTACAATTACTAAAGACAGTAAACAAATGACAACGGATAAGGCAATCCAAATTAGTATGTTTTTTTTTGTTAACTCTTTTTCATGTTCAATTGTTTTCAATTTGAGTTCAGCGTCTTTTTCTTCAATAACTTTTTCTACAATTACTTTTTGTACGGCAATACTTTTTTCTTTATTAAACATAGAATCTTTAAACATCATGTAATTTTCATGAGCAATAAGCGCCTTCTGAAAATCGTGCTTTTTGATGTTTTCTTCATATAACAATTCATAGGCATTCTTTTGGAACTCAATATCTTTATTTTTTTGCGCGAAAAGTAATGCCTGCCCTGCATAATTAATAGCCTTTTCAACATTGTTTTTTTTGTATAATAATTTCGACTGCAGTAAAAAATATTTAGCTTTCAGCTCATCCGGCACTTCCACAATGCTGTCAAAACATATCTGCATTGATTTTAACTGCCCTATGTTGAAATAGAAATCGCACTTGGTGATACGGGCGCTCATCTCTCTAAATAACAGATGCTGCTTTTTGAAAATACTTATTGCCAGACCATTAAAATAAAAAGCAGAGTCATATCTATTTTGATCGCTGTATAATAATGATAAATTGTGGTAGGAGTCGCCGGAAAAATCGGATTCATTATTCTGCATCATAATATCTATAGCTTTAAATAAATATTTTTTTGCATTTCCTTTATCTCCTGTTTTTTTATAAACAGCAGAAATATCATTATAAGCTGAACGCAGATTGGAAATTTTCCCGCTGCTTATTGATAAACCAATTGCGTTATTATATTCTATTAAGGCTTTATCATATAATTGAAGACTTTCAAACAAATTTCCTTTCGCAATTTTATTAAAAATTAAACCGGAAGTATCAGATGTTTTAATATATAAACTCTCACTTTTATCATAATAAATGTAGGCTTCATTATATTTCATTTTTTCTGAATAAGCATTGGCCAGCAGTGAATATATTTTTGCCAGACCGCCTTCATATTTGATTTTATTATTCTTTTCAAAATAAGAAGCGCCTTTGCGGAGATAATATATTGCAGAATCACACTCAGTCTTCATAGTAAAGACTGCGCCTAATATTACAGCGGATTTCTCTGCTATTGTATCCAGGTTTTTATCAAAAGCATATTGAAGAGCCAGCTTTGAATAGCAGATAGAGCTGTCGAAGGATTGAGAAGCATAGTAATACCATGATAAATTATAGAGAGTTTTCCCCTTAATTCCTGTCTCAATATTTATTTTTGAATTAACCTTCTTAAGGCTGTCTATGATGGAAGAATAGTCCTTGGAATAAATTTCACCTTCAGTTAGGATAAAACAAAAAAGGCAGGCAATTATTAATTTATGATTCATCAGCATCATTTTAATTGAAGAAAGAAATGCCCGCGAAATAATTGCTTTTACAATGGTTTCGCGGGCAATATATAGTTTAACTACTAAGCATTATTGCTTTGTAGTTCATAAGCTGGTTTTTATAACGCATCTAACAGCGCAGTTAGAGCAGGATCTGTAGTAGCCGTCATTGTTACCTGGGCCTGCGTTGATGAAGTCATTGTCAGGTTTTGACTGTAACTGAATAAAGTACCGTTAGCATCCACTGCAATTGCAACAATTTTTATTGCCGAACCATCAGGAATAGAACCGGATGTAAGATTATAAACCTGCATTACCGTTTTTGTTGCAGGAAAATAAACAAAAATGGCAACGTTGGTTAAATTGTCAGTTGTAGAGGCAAAAGTGAGTATATGATTATTACCGGTACCGCGCGAGAAGCCGCAATTCACCCAGCCTAATTTTACAATTGAATTTAAATAACTATTTGCAGTAGTTGTAAAAACAGGTATGAAGCTGGTTGTAACACCAAGCGATGCTGGATTATCAGTCCAGTTAACATAATTTGATGTTGGGAATCCATAAAAAGCACGCATGTAATTTTTTGGCGCAGCATTCGGCATTTTAATTGCCCATGAACATCCTGGCCTTAGTACTAATTCCGTTCCGTTTTTAAATGCTCTTAATCTGATTTCTCCATCTGTTTCTAAAATAGAATCAGAAGCCACAGTTGGCATCTGGTAGTAAACCATTTGTTTAGGAGTATATAACTCCACTAATTTCACTTTGTAAGGAAGATACACTGTATCTCCATTTGGATACATCAAACACATCCTGCTGCCCCAAATACATGTTCCCTGGTTTCCTGTTATTGGTCCGCTAGCCGAATCTGAAGTAATGTCAAATTCCTGCTCTGCTTCTTTTTTAGAATCTAAATAATTATTCGGCGAATTGTATTCATTCAGTGTTCTATCTTCAATCCTATCTTTTTTACAAGAAGTGTAAATTATACTTACGGCAGCTGCTGCTATAATGTATTTCAGAATTTTTTTTGTTCTCATGATAGTAATTATTTAGGTTAATGTTTCCTTCTATATACAAACACGTATGAAAAATATAAAAGGTTGGGTATGATTTAAGTTTTTATTATTATTTTTTGCTAGTCAGGCTTATTCCCATCATTTTCAATAACTTATCTGCGCTTTAAAGTTGAAAGTTTTGTTTTAATATTAGTAAATTATATCATAAAAAATATTGTTATCATTAAATTCATTTGGGCGTTTCCCTTT
>CAISYK010000236.1 GCA_903889605.1 uncultured Bacteroidota bacterium | reverse complement strand
TTGGAAAGCGAATACAAATGATAAAACCAAATACAAACAAAGCTTCATTTGAAGTAGAAGAAGGAGATTATATACTATTCGATAATATGGATTTGACAAAAGCATTCTTTATGCGAGTCCCTCGCAAAGTTTATGACAAATTATATGAACAAGTCGATATGTCGAAATATAAAAATGTCACAAATTAATGGGCTTGATGTGCTAATAAATACTCCTCTACTTTTAACAACTCATTAGGAGACATTCTTCTACAGTCAGTGGAACTGTTAAATGGAACATCGATTAATACGATATTTTTATAAAGTTACATACTTAAGGATATCTTGTCATTAGATATTTATGACAAAAATATTTTATTTTAAAAATGAAGCAAGCTAAAGTTAAACCGTTAACTATTCCAGAGTTAAAGCAACTATTAAAGGATGAGAAGATTAAATTCTCTTCCACGTTAAAAGTTGCCGAATTAAGGTCGTTGTGTGAAAGTCATGGTCTTTTATCCAAGCCGGAAGAAGAAGTTGAGTTTGTCGAAGAAAAACGGATTTGTATCGTCAAGTGTGCTTTTCGTAAAGCTATGAATTTCGACAACGAGCAATTTGTATTGCTTCAAAGAGATGTTGAATGCATGGTTCACATTATAAGCAAAATGTTAAGACGCTCGAGTCTTGTTATAGCTTACCACTTTACACGACTTGTTTCAACTGGCATCGAAATTCCTGATTTATATAAACAAAACGACACTTATTGGTTTCTTTTTATAAAAGTCACATAGAACTGCTTTCAAAGGTGCGCACAGCGCATCCTTTGAAAGTCATTCAATGAAACTTTAATCAAAATTAAGCGGAGCGAAAAACTGGCTTAAAATTGGTATCGAGGATGTTTTTCCCGACAACGAGAGTAAAAAATCGTTTCAGGATGTTAAAGAACATATTGAAACCATCAACAAGTCAGAGTTTCCAATGTTCTTTGACCAAGTCTTAAATTATGCCGGTGGTACGTTAAAAACTGTGATTTCAAACAACGCTTCGGTTCCATTATTTAGTAGATTGGCACGATTGACCAAGGTACAACTAAAAAGTTTCAATATTTCAAAAATCAATACGTATCAAGTGATGTCAGCGATTCGTTCCACAGAAAGAGATATGACAGGTTGGCCGTTGGTCCTTCAAAAATATGTCAACGACATCAGGACTCGATTGGATGTTAAAAAGGAAGTATACTTGCATGATTCGTATGGAAAGGATAAACCATTTGGCATCATCTTTAAATTCAATTATTGGATGCAACAACAATTTGAAGCGTTCAATCAACGGAGGTTAAAGTTAATGCCAATATTCGGTGTCCAAAGAGTGCATGTCAGATTGGATAAGAAGACATTGCTATTCTTGTTCTCAAAACATTATCCAGATGATAAAGGATTAAAAGAGTTTAAGAGTCTAAATGTTAAAAATCCAGATAAAATGTTTAAAGCGGAGTTTGAGAAAGCTAAAAAACCTCCTCATCTTCTTAAAAAAGATTGTCCCGACAAGGAAGACTGGGTACAATATCAAATTAAATTAAAACAATATACCGATCTTGTACAACAGATAAAAAATTCTAAAGAATACAAGGATCAACAAAAAAAACACGACGAGTATTTAACACTTCAAAGAAAGATCATTGGGTCCTTTTTTCAGAGTAAGATTATTCAACGGAAAAAACATTGGGTATTTGATGGAAGTATTTTGACTGATGGAGTATCAATCAGCATTCAATATTCTCAAAAGAAAATGGTTCGCAAGACAACTTTCAAGCCCCCAAAAACTAAACCCGACCTTTCAGAAGACGATTATGATCGTGATCTACCAACTCAAGTGGATTCTACAATTGTATTGGGTCTTGATCCAGGTCGTAACAATTTAGCTTGTGTCACCTTCTATTTAGACACGGGTAAAACACATACCTGGAAACTTTCACGAGGATGTTATTACTCTGAATCAGGTATCAAAAAAATGAATATCCGTAAAAACAAGCGTTATAGAGATTTAATGGCATCGTGGAGTGCGCTGGGAGGTGAAGGTGTTGGTTTGGCCACATCCAAACCTTCTGATATATTAGCGTATTTGAAAGAATATTTTAAAATTTCAGAGGCGTGGTGGACACTGGCTCTCGATAGGAAAGAATCGAGGGAAAATCTACAACGCTATGCAGGTAAGAGACATGTTTTAGACTCCTTCTTTAGCCACATTAAAAAATTTATGAAAACGCATTACCCGGATCAACATGTTTGCATTGCGTATGGTTCGGCTTTTGAAAGTATGAATGCTCAAGGGAGAGGTGAAATTGCAGCTCCTGTTGGAGCAACCTATGCATCGTGTAAAAGGAACTTTAAACATGTTAAGATTACGTGTGAAAAGAGATCAACCGCAGCTAATTGGAAAACAGGGACTCGTAATGAAATGGTCTATAAGTCCTTCAAATCGGATAAAGCAGAGGTTCTTCATCATACAACTTGTATTAAAGCGCCTTCTATCAAAAATCCAGACGACATTGAAAGGGTCAATACTTACAACAATAGGAAAACGATTCAAGGGAAACATCGAAGGGGGGGAACGTCTCTGGAGAGGGTTGCTAAAGGTATTGGAGATCCAAGCAAGCAAAAGACAATACGATGGCCGGAAGTTCGTGGACTGCGCTTTAATCAAAAAGATTGCATGTATCATGACCGAGATCGTGAAGCCGCTTTAACCATTGCTCGTCTCTGTTGTATGGAAATGAAAGGTCTTCCGAGACCTTATCCATTCGATATGAGGTTCAAGCTGGTTTGATGGTGTTTTAGAGCCTTAAAAAGCTTGCGAAAACACATGGAAGTCGTTTTTAGACCCCGTACTTTCAGGGAACCATGGAATCATCATGTTCCATTTAACAGTTCCACTGACTGTAGTTTCTGTAAAATTCACAATGGTAGAGTTCTCGAACTTGGCAAGCTTCCGGTATTGGTTTTAAGCGCCATTGTGGATAGAATGATTATTACAACAGATTTGAATGAATCTAAAATAGTGTTCACTAAATTGGTTGCACTTTCACAATCATGTAGAGAATATCAATCTATCATAAATGAAGATAAATGGAAACTATTATATGATCACGTAAAGTTATGTCAACTCGTTATTCGAGAACAATATTGTCCCGAACTTTT
>CAISYK010000235.1 GCA_903889605.1 uncultured Bacteroidota bacterium | reverse complement strand
CACAAATTTTACATTATCAAAACGAATTAAATAAAAGACCAAGAAAAAAATTAGGATATTTAACCCCTAATGAAGTATTTTTAAATCATGGGGTTGCATTTGTGAGTTGAATCTGCCAATGCTTATTATTCAAAGCTCTATTTGCTAAAATTGGCTCGTATCATTACATTTGTGAATTCTTACATAAAGAAACATATTTATTGAAATAATGATAAAAACCGAACCATACAAATCGAAAAACAAAATCAGGATTGTTACAGCAGCATCTTTATTTGATGGGCATGATGCCGCGATAAATATCATGCGCCGAATAATTCAGTCAAGCGGGGCTGAGGTTATTCATCTTGGACATGATAGAAGTGTTAAAGAGATTGTAGATTGCGCTATTCAGGAAGATGCAAATGCTATTGCACTTACGTCGTACCAGGGAGGACATAATGAATTTTTCAGATATATGTATGACCTGCTTTTGGAAAACAATTGCGGACATATAAAAATATTCGGTGGAGGAGGCGGAACAATATTACCTTCTGAAATTGAGGAATTGCAGAAATATGGTATTACTCGCATCTATTCTCCTGACGACGGACGTGAAATGGGTTTGCAGGGGATGATAAATGATATGCTTGAGAAATGCGATTTCCCAACGGGGGCCAATTTAAACGGCGAGTTAAAACAACTGGAAAATAAAAATGTAAAGTCTATAGGACGATTGATTTCTGCTGCGGAAAATTTTCCTGATGAGTTTACAAAATTCAGTTCTGAAATCGGACAAATTATCAAATCTAAGATTGTTCCGGTGCTTGGCATCACAGGGACAGGCGGCTCCGGCAAATCTTCTTTAGTGGATGAACTGGTGCGCAGGTTTTTAATTGATTTTAAAGATAAAACCATTGCCATCATTTCGGTTGATCCGTCGAAACGTAAAACTGGCGGCGCACTGCTTGGCGACCGCATAAGAATGAATGCCATTAAAAATGACCGCGTGTATATGCGTTCGCTGGCAACCCGTCAAAGCAATTTGGCGTTATCAAAATATGTGAAGGAAGCAGTAGAAATTGTAAAAGCAGCGAATTATGATTTAATTATTTTGGAAACTTCCGGCATTGGCCAGAGCGACACCGAAATTACTGAACACAGTGATATGAGCCTGTATGTTATGACTCCGGAATACGGTGCTGCCACACAGCTTGAAAAAATTGATATGCTTGACTTTGCCGACATCATTGCATTAAATAAATTTGATAAGCGAGGAGCTTTGGATGCTTTGCGTGATGTAAAAAAACAATATAAGCGCAATCATGAATTGTGGGACACTGCAGATGATGCTGTTCCTGTTTTTGGAACTATTGCATCGCAGTTCAATGATCCGGGAATGAATAAATTATACAAAGCCGTTGTAAATAAACTTGCTGAGAAAACAGGTGCTGATTTAAAATCAATTTTTGAAGTTACTGATGAGATGAGTGAAAAAATATATATCATTCCTCCTCACAGAACACGCTATTTATCTGAGATTGCAGAAAACAACCGTGCTTATGACAAATGGGTGGATTCCCAAAAAGAAATTGCTCAGAAATTATATTCTATTCGTAAAACCATTGATAGTATTAAAAATCCCCCGACAGGGTTTGAACCCCTGTTGGAGGTATCGTCTAACAAAAACATTTTTAATAATTCGGCAGAAAGTATTTTACCCCTAACAGGGTCTGAAACCCTGTCAGGGTCCTTGGTAAATTCATTGGAAAAATTATATGAAGAGATCGAATTAGGTTTTGACGGACGCAACAAAAAAATACTGCAGGGATGGTCAGAAAAAGTACAGCAGTATAAAAATGAATATTTTATTTTTAAAGTCCGTGATAAAGAATTAAAAATACAAACACATTACGAATCCCTTTCGCATACTCAGATTCCAAAGATATGCACCCCGCGTTATGAAGCCTGGGGAGATATTTTAAAGTGGAACCTCCAGGAAAATGTACCTGGAGAATTCCCTTTCACCAGCGGTGTTTTTCCTTTCAAACGCGAAGGCGAAGATCCTACCCGCATGTTTGCAGGTGAAGGCGGTCCGGAACGCACTAACAGGCGCTTTCATTATGTTAGTTTTGGACTGGATGCTAAACGTCTGAGTACCGCTTTTGACAGTGTTACTTTATACGGACAAAATCCTGCAATCAGGCCGGATATCTATGGTAAGATCGGCAACTCAGGAGTTTCTATCTGCTGTTTGGATGATGCAAAAAAATTATACAGCGGCTTTAATCTTGCTGATCCAAAAACATCTGTAAGCATGACGGTAAACGGCCCTGCAGGTATTCTTACTGGATTTTTCATGAATGCTGCTATTGACCAGCAATGTGAAATATACATTAAAAACAATGGTTTAGAAGCGGAAACTGAATCAATAATTCAGCAGATATATAAATCAAAAAATATTGTACGTCCCAGATATCAGGGCGAACTGCCGAAAGGTAATGATGGATTAGGGCTGCTTTTATTAGGTGTTACAGGCGATAAGGTGCTGCCTAAAGAGGTTTATGAAAAAATTAAAGCCCAAACCCTTAACGCTGTCAGAGGTACTGTTCAGGCAGATATTTTAAAGGAGGATCAGGCGCAGAATACATGCATCTTTTCTACTGAATTTGCACTTCGCCTGATGGGTGACATGCAGGAATATTTCATTCAAAAAAATATCCGTAATTTTTATTCGGTATCCATTTCAGGTTACCACATCGCGGAAGCCGGCGCTAATCCAATAACACAGCTTGCCCTTACCCTTTCGAACGGATTCACTTATGTAGAATATTATGTGAGCCGCGGTATGGATATTAACAAATTTGCACCTAATTTATCCTTCTTCTTCAGTAACGGCATTGATCCTGAATATTCAGTTATTGGACGTGTTGCCCGCAGAATATGGGCTAAAGCAATGAAACTGAAATACAATGCTGATGAACGTTCTCAAATGCTCAAGTACCATATTCAAACAAGCGGACGTTCATTACACGCGCAGGAAATTGATTTCAACGACATACGCACTACACTCCAGGCATTATATGCTATTTATGACAACTGCAATTCGCTTCATACAAATGCTTATGATGAAGCCATAACTACGCCTACCGAAGAGTCGGTACGCAGGGCAATGGCTATTCAGCTTATCATTAACCGTGAATTAGGTTTGGCAAAAAATGAAAATCCTTTACAAGGTTCATTCATTATTGAAGAATTAACCGACATTGTTGAAGAAGCTGTATTGGTTGAGTTTGACCGAATCAACGAACGCGGCGGTGTTTTAGGCGCAATGGAAACAATGTACCAGCGCGGACAAATACAGGAAGAAAGCCTGTATTATGAAACATTAAAACATACCGGAGAATATCCTATAATAGGAGTGAACACCTTCCTTTCATCAAAGGGCTCTCCTACCGTAATTCCAAGGGAAATAATACGTGCAACTGAAGAAGAAAAACAATATCAGATAACGATGCTTGCTGAGCTTGAAAAAGGAAATGCTGATAGCGCTCCTGCCCTGCTGCGCGAATTACAAACCATAGCTATTCGTAATCAAAATATGTTTGATGGCTTAATGGAAACAACTAAATATTGTTCACTCGGACAAATAACAAATGCGCTTTTTGAAGTTGGCGGGCAGTATAGAAGGAGTATGTAATTTACGAATAACGAATTTTTACGAATTTACGAATCTGGAATGAAAAATGTTTTTGTGATTTTTTTAGTGTTGATTCTGCAGGATTCTTTTTCGCAGGAAAATAAAAACAGCGAAAAAGCTGATGTTGACCAATATATAAAAGAAGCAACTGTTACTAAATATTTAGTACTCGCGGGTGTTTCAAATGATTTTAATGCACTTGATAATCTGGCAAAACAAATCAGTAAAAAAACGGGGATCAAATATGAAAATGGTTTGGAATATGATAAAAAAAGAGGCATGATTGTTCCTGATACAAGTTCAGATGTAATATATGCAGGTTCTTATTTTCCAAGAAGAGATGATGATGAAAAGATAAGTATTGAAATGTTATGGTATTACAAAAATGAACAAAACGATGCTGATTCATCAAGACAAATGATAATAATTACGGGCATTTTTGGAAATAAAAAAAATGCAGAAACTCAATTAAATTCTGTAAAAAGTATAGTCCCAAGTGCTTATATCAAAAAGAAAGGGATATTCATGGGGTGTATGCATTAGAAAAAATTTGATGCAGCAGCTGCAAGAGTCACTGGAACAAATTCCGAATATTATAAATGCAT
>CAISYK010000234.1 GCA_903889605.1 uncultured Bacteroidota bacterium | reverse complement strand
TGGCCTTTTTTTTGTTCACAAAAAAATATTCTTTCTTCTTTATATCCTCTACTTCATAAGCAGCGCCATTGTTTTCGCCGTAAGCAGCAGTCCATGTTCCAAAAAGTTTTTCAATTGTTTCCTTCATTTTGGCTTCATCAAAATTGCCTGCCAAAACAAGTTTAGTGTTTTTAGGAGTATAATTAAATTTGTAAAATTCTTTTATTTGAGCTGCTGTAACTTTATTGAGCTGACCTGAATAAAAATGTCTGCCAAGCGGATTGGCTGTACCAAAAACTGCATAATCGGAGAACATAGAAGCAAGGGAGCCTATATCCATTTTATATGGATTGTTATAATTAAGGGTTTGTTCAATTTGCAATTTAATTTGATCCGCCGAAAATAATGGTTTTAAAATTATATTAGAAAATAAGTCCAAAGCTGCATCCGCATCTTTATTGAGAAAACGCATACCCAATTCTGTATAATTATCATTGGTGTATGGAGTTATAGCTGAACCTAACCTGTTTAATAAGTTGTCCTGATCGATGCGGGAATATTTTTCGTTGCCAAGCATTAAATCACTTGAAACAACCGATGCCAAGGATTGCTGTCCAGGTGTTTCTGTTTTTTTCCCCACGTTCAGATAACATCCGATTGTCACCGCTGGTATTGAACCGGATTGTATCATTTTGACTTCTAATCCATTCTTAAGTTTGAATTCTGTTACATGTAATGTTTTTGTTTGAGCAGGTACAATACTTGAATTCAAAATTGTAAAAACTAAAATCAAATAAGAAGATATTTTTTTCATAACAAAATGTTTTTTTATTTTATAAATTGAAAGTTCTATTGGTGAATGATTTTAAACTCCTTTTGGTTTGAAAAGTATATTTACTATTGTTCTGGTTTAATATTTATTACTTGTATTTTGTCTTCCGAAAGATATTTGACTGCGGCCTTTTTAAGATCATCCTGTGTTATTTTTTTGTATTCATCGCTTAACCGGTATGTTTTTGTATAATCGTTGAAATAATATTCAGCGATACCTAATTTGTTTGCAATATTGGAGCATTCGTAATTGTTTAATTTATCAGAATTTTCATAGGCAGTAATATAATTATCAAGCACTCCCTGCGGTATTCCTGCATCTATTATTTTATTTATTTCTTCACGAATTGCTCTTTTTACTTTTACATTTCCTGGAGATGCGTCCATTATAACATCAATAACAGCAAGGTTTGGATAGTAGCTCCATTGTTCGCTGTTAGGATTAATTGCATAAGCCAGATAATCCTTTTTAACTAACCTGTTATTAAGGATGGAATTTCCATCATTAAATAAAATATCTGTAAGTAACTGGAATGCAAAAAAATCTTTGTCAGTGACAGCAGGTCTCGGAAAAGTATATGAATATATTTGTAAAGGAAAATTAACGTTCATATCGTTTGTCCTTATTTTAGCGGTATCCAAGGCTGGAATGTTTTCTTTCTTTTGGATGTTCAATTGTTTGCTGATAACTCCAAAATATTTTTCAACGAGGGCAAACACATCATCCGTTTTTACATTTCCTACAACTACAATATAAGCATTGTTCGGACTGTAGAAATTATTGTAAAAATCCATACATTGTGAAGATGTAAACTTTGTGATTTCGTCCAAAAAACCGATTACATTAACTTCGTAAGGATGTCCTTTAGGGTATAAAAAAGGATAACGCTCCGAATCCATTTTTCCGTACCAGTTATTGGTGCCGTTCCGCAATTCTTCACCGACCACTTGTCTTTCTGTATCGAGAATATTCTGTGTCACAATAAGGTTAGACATTCTGTCTGATTCCATATCTATCATTTTTTCGAGAGCCGAAACAGGAACATATTCATGATAAACAGTACGGTCGAAAGTTGTGTATGCATTTGCTTCGCCGCCTACTTTTTCTACATTTTCGAATATTGATTTGCCGGGATATTTTTCAGTTCCTCTGAACATCATGTGTTCGAAAAGGTGTGCCATTCCTCTAATACCGGGTTTTTCGTCTTTGCTGCCGGTGCGGTACCAGACTTCAAATTCAACAAAATCATTGTCTGGTTTTTCACAGACTATAACCTTTAATCCGTTTTTTAAAATAATAGATTTGCTGGGGTATTCAACAGCATTAGCCAATGAAACAAGCCCAATTACGCAAAATGATAAAAATTTTGTTTTGATATTCATATTGTAAAATTAGTTGAAATTAATACCTATCCTTATTCCGGAACTTATTTTTTTCTGATTAGAGAAACCTGTAATAAATTCGGCTCTAAAGCCGAGCCTTTGTATGCCTGCCGATAATTCAGCATATGCGTTTTTGCCGTCACTGGTAAGTATGCTGGCTTTCACCATTTCCTGTAGTTTTAGTTTTTTTAAGAGCGGAATTTTAGTAAGAAAAAAACCGCCGAAATTATGTTCGAAATGTCCTTCAATAAATTGTTTATTGGTACTATTTTTATAATAATCCAACAGAAGGAAATCTGACAACCCAAAACCTGAAAACAATGTTTGATTTCCGTTAAAATGATAATAATCCATAAAATACATTCTTCGATTATTAATGAAACTGCCCGCAGTAATTGAATAAGTTGAATTGCCTAACCATTTTAGATTTAGCTTGTGTTCAAGACCTATAGTAATCAAATCATAATTTATCGAGCTTCCCAATGCACTAACTCCCTTTTTATAATTTAAAATTATAGTTGGATATTTTGAACCCATTATGTATTTCACATTTGGCGCAGTATAATACTTTTGTTTGAATATATATTTTATTTGAAAATTTAAAATCAGTGCTTGATTGCTTATAAACGAATATCCATGAGATGAAGTATCAATAGGGTTGTTGGAAGTGTATTCGTTATTTGATTTAACCAGTTTGTAATTTGATGTGTTAATTAAAGAAGTCCTTCTTGCATATTCAACAGCTGGTGAAAAATATAATCCATTTACTAACTCTGATGTATTCGAAACATTTACATAATATTTGAGATAAAGCTTCATGAAATTTTGCTCATTTAATAATGAATACAATGAATTGATGATTGGAAAAATAGGTTTATTCTCATTAAACTGAGTGTATTCTTTTCCAAGTGTGAATGTAAATTTTGCAAATTTCTGCGGTTTATATAAATATCCGGCATATAAGGAACCATAAAAGTCTTTGTTAGAAAAACCATAACCAATCGTTCCTCCTGCTTTATAGCTTTTTTTGTTTTCGTAATACTTATAAAAACTCAGTTCGGTATGTAAATTAAACCCTTGAATAGTATTAAATTGAATTCCTGCCAAAGGGCCTGAAATTGAGGAATATTCCTTTCTAAATGTATTTACGTGATTGTAACCAAATAAAATATCTTTGAATTTAAACTTGTTTTTTTTTCTGTCAACCGAATCAGCATACGGTTTTGAGTTTCGTAAACGCGACATACTGTCTCTTTTTCGATAATCATATTCTTCCTCTGAAGTAAGCGGAATAGGCCGTGATTCTTTCCAATAAGCACTGTCTTTTTTATTTGCATCATCATTAACTTTCATTATTTCATTTGTGAAAAAATGTTTTGGAAAATCAGGATCGATAACATAATTTGAATTAACGCTTACATACATTCCATCGCCTTTTATTCCTAAAATGCCGAAGTCAAAAGTGAATTTATTTGAAAAGGGAAGCCAAACATCTTTATTAATCGGAACAAAAATCTGGCTGATGCGCAATGTGTCAACAAAATCAATTTGGGCATCTTTGGTGAGCATAAGCTGCAAACTATGTATGCGCCATGTATCTTCCATAATGTTGATTATCCCACTGAAAACAGGGTCATTCTTTCGTTTAGGAATAACTTGTATTTTATTAATTCTTAAACCATCTTCATAAAAAATTCCCAATAATTTATATTTATAGCTGAACATAGCATTATTTGAAATTGGAGAAATAAATCCTCTTTCGCTTAATCCAATAACTTCTAGTAGATTTTCATAAAAATTGAAAAGCATATCTGATGCCTGGTTATAACTGAAGGCTTTGTTATCACCGCTTACTTTCGAGGAAATCATTTCTTCCTTAATTTTATTTTTTTGTTTGAAATTAAATTTCGAAACCGATTCTGATAAATATACAATTCCGGTGATTGAATCAATATCTCCTTCTGTATCAAGCTCGACACCCATGATTTTTTTTGGTTTTTTAGTTATGCGCTGTTCACCTTTAATATATATATCGCAGCTATAAGCATCTACTTGCTCCTGGTAGAATTTTCTTTTTTTTATTGCTTCCCTGATTATTGCATAAGCTGGATCCTCGCCATTTGCTTTTATTTCCACTTCTTTTAAATTAAAAGTTTCGGGCTGCAGTTTAATATCGATAGCTGAATTAGTAGGAACAACAATGTTCTCGGTATATAACTTATAACCAATTAATTTAAAGCAAAGAGTATAATTACCTTCGGATAATGTTAAATTATACTGCCCATTGACATTTGCTGTTGTGCCTATAGATGTGTTTTTAATATAAACAGTTACGAAAGGAAGAGGCTGATTATTTTCGTCCGTGATTTTACCCGAAATTACCCCGGCAAATGAAAAATGAATGCTGTAAAAAAGAACCAGTAGGAGGAATAAAGTTTTTTTCAT
>CAISYK010000233.1 GCA_903889605.1 uncultured Bacteroidota bacterium | reverse complement strand
TTGAATTTATTGGTGTGAAAGGCTTTAAAGCAAAAGGAAATAAACTCTCTTATGCAAAAGTAAAAGAAATCAGCTTATTGCCGGCTGTGGAAGTACCAATAGAAGAGGATGTTTTGGAGGAATTTGAAGAAAGCGGAATGTCGCCGTTGGAAGCTTTAAAAAAAGCATCACATCCTGAGAAGCCAAAAGAAAAAAATATTATTTCTATTGATCAGATGATAAATGCAGATTTAAAATTACCATCTGAAGAAAAAAAGAAAAAGAAAAATACAGATGAAGGGGAGGAAGAAGAGGAATCGCAGGGTACACTTGATTTTTAGTTAAAGAAGCTGGAATACAATATTTTGGAGCTTATCGAAATATTTTTAATGACAAGTTTCGTAACATCAGAATCCGCCTTTTTTATAAAAACCTTTGAAAATAGGGTATAAAAGCTTAACTTCGCAATTCAAAATTTTAGAAATCAGGGACTTATTTGATAATCAGCCCCGAAATCAACAACCGACATTATGAAAGATTTATTTGAAAAGATTAAAGCTAACCGCGGTCCGATAGGGATGCACGCAAAAGAATCGCACGGGTATTTTACATTTCCTAAACTTGAAGGTGAAATATCCCCGCGTATGATTTTTCGCGGCAAAGAACGTTTAAACTGGAGTTTAAATAATTATTTAGGATTAGCAAATCACCCTGAGGTGCGTAAAGCTGATGCTGATTCAGCTGCTCAATTTGGTTTTGCAAATCCGATGGGAGCCCGTATGATGAGCGGAAACTCAGACTATCATGAGCAGTTAGAGGCCGAATTGTCTGAATTTGTTCAAAAAGAAGATACTATTCTTTGCAATTTCGGTTACCAGGCAATGGTTTCTGCACTTGATTGTTTAGTTGACCGCCATGACGTAATTGTTTATGATGCTGAAGCACATGCATGCATTTTAGACGGCGTTCGTTTACACATGGGAAAACGTTATGTTTTCAAACATAATGATATAGAAGACTGCGCTAAACAATTACAGCGTGCAACAAAATTGGCAGAAGAACAAAATGGTTCTATTTTAGTAATTACCGAGGGTGTTTTCGGAATGCGCGGAGATCAGGGAAAAATAAAAGAGATTGTAGAGTTAAAGAAAAAATTTAATTTCCGTTTGTTGGTTGATGATGCTCATGGTACCGGTGCTATGGGAGCAAAAGGCGGCGGAATAGGGCAAGAACAAGGATGCCAGGACGGTATAGATATTTACTTTGCAACATTTGCAAAATCATTCGCTTCTATTGGTGCATTTATTTCAAGTGATGAGCAGATAATAGAGTATCTGCGTTACAATATGCGTTCACAGATATTCGCTAAATCACTTCCATTGCCTTTAGTAATAGGTGCATTAAAACGTTTAGAGTTAATACGGAATCATCCTGAATACAGAACAAAACTTTGGGAAATTACAAACGCATTACAAAGCGGTCTGAAAAAAGCCGGATTTGAAATAGGTGTAACTAATTCACCTGTAACCCCTGTTTTCATGAATGGTTCCATACCGGAAGCAACTAATTTGATTTTAGATCTGCGCGAAAATTTCAATATTTTCT
>CAISYK010000232.1 GCA_903889605.1 uncultured Bacteroidota bacterium | reverse complement strand
TGCATTTCATTTAATTCGCTTTTCGAAAACTTTGAAAGTAAGCGCTGGTCGAAACTATTATTATTCTGAGCATTTGCATAACAAGCAAACAAAACAAATGTTATTAAAAACAAAATATTTTTCATATTTATAAGCTATTTTAAAAGGTTGAGGGGTAAATGTAAAAAATATATTTACAAACTGCAATTACAGATGTGTTTTTAGTTTGGAAGGTTGCATGCTTCAAAGAAAATTTAACTATTTAACAATTTGTCAGTAAGCTATTTAAAGCAGTTGTTGGGAATTCAATTTTCATGTAATTTATTGATTTTAAGCAATAACTGGGGAATAATAGTATTTTGGAAAGCGCACTTTCGATTATTTGATTACAAGTTATTCCCTTCGATACTATAAAAATGGAAACATGAATAAAAATATTTGGATATATATAACCAGCCTGCATTCTTGTTTTATTGCCATCGGTTCATTTGATATTTTAGTAAATTGTTAAATTGGTACATTTGTAAACTTATGGCAACCCTATTATCATTAGAATACAAAAATAATTACCGAAAAACTTTCCTTCTTGCATATCCTGTAATGCTTAGCCAATTGGGGCATATTATGGTCGGCGTGGTGGATACCGCTATGGTTGGGCAAATAGGCACTATTCCTCAGGCTGCGGTGGCATTGGCAAACAGCCTTTATGTTTTAGTATTGGTATTTGGTTTGGGTGTTTCGTATGGTGTAACCCCATTGGTGGCTGCTGCCGACAGTTCAAAAAATTATTCAGAGAATGCCGCCTTATTAAAACATGGTATTATAATAAATACTGCTTTCGGTGTACTGTTGTTTTTACTATTATTTATGCTGTCTCCTGTTTTAAATTTATTTAACCAAAAGCAGGAGGTTGTTGATTTAGCCATTCCATTTTTGAATGTGATGATGCTGGGAATGATACCGCTTTGTATTTTTTCAGGGTTCAAGCAATTTACAGAGGGACTTTCTTTTACTGGAATAGCAATGATAATTACTGTAGGTTCCAACTTAATGAATATTTTACTCAATTATTTAATGATTTTCGGGCATTGGGGTTTCCCTAAAATGGGATTGATGGGTTCGTGCTGGGCAAGTTTTATATCCCGAATAGCAATGGCTTTAGCGATGTTCCTTTATGTTTATTACAACAGGCATTTTAAAATATATTGGCATGGATTTAATCTGAAAAATATTTCCTTAGAGTTAACAAAAAAGATTTTAGCCATAGGTGTTCCTTCCGGGCTTCAATGGGTATTTGAAGTTGGAGCTTTTAGTTTTGCAGTAATCATGATTGGCTGGATAAGCCCCGCAGCGCAGGCCGCTCATCAGGTCGCATTATCGATTGCTGCCGTAACGTATATGATGGCAAGCGGATTATCTGCAGCAGCATCAGTCCGCGTTGGAAATCAGCTAGGCTTAAAAAATAAGGAAGGGGTCCGTGCCGCGGGATTCAGTGCTTTTGTAATGGTATTGGTATTTATGAGCTGTTCGGCTATTTGTTTTATTTTATTTCGCGATGTTTTGCCTGTATTTTTTAACAAAGAAACAGAGGTTATTAATATTGCGTCTTCTTTAATAGTTGTTGCAGCATTCTTTCAATTGAGTGATGGGGTGCAGGTTGTAGGCTTAGGTGCTTTACGAGGTGTTAAGGATGTTCAGCTGCCCACTATTATTACGCTGATTGCTTATTGGGGCATAGGTTTACCAATGAGTTATGTGTTTGCTTTTAAATTGAACTACGGTGTGTTGGGCGTGTGGTATGGCCTATCATTAGGACTCACAATAGCTGCAGTACTTTTGTTTTTGAGATTTAACTATGTGAGTAAAAGAGTTTTATTACCTGGTGTTTAGGACATTAATATATTTAAATTCTTTGGG
>CAISYK010000231.1 GCA_903889605.1 uncultured Bacteroidota bacterium | reverse complement strand
GATGGTTTGGGAAATCTAGAAGTAAAAGAACCAGAACCAATAAAAGAAATCCCATCATTTCGCAAACTTGTAAATGGAGATTATCAAACTGCAACAAGCAAAAGCGATAAGAATATATCATCATCTATTAAATTCTTTGTAAATAATCTTCCATCATTTCAGCAATTTAAAAATAGACTATTAACTACGTTCCGGCAAATTTAAAAATGATCTAATGTTACTAATACAGCAATTAATAAACCTTATTTCATAAATTCGTAATGATTAGATATCCGTAAATAATTCAAATTGTAACTAATTTAAAGCATTCTTCAGCTATCAAAACAATCCTTCATCAGCAAAGCTATAAAAACCATTATCAGTAATAATAATATGATCCAGTAAAGGTATTTCCATTATTTTACCGGCCTCTTTAATGTTTTTTGTGATTTTTAAATCGGATTCACTAGGTTTTAAATTTCCAGAAGGATGATTATGGCAAATAATGATTGAACTTGCATAATTCTGAACAGCGGTCTTGAAAATTATTTTAGTGTCTACCACGGTACCCGAAACTCCTCCTCGGCTTATTAATTCTTTTTTAATTACTAAATTAGCCCGATTCAAAATTAACAGCCAGAACTCCTCGTGAGGAAGATCCATCAAAGATGGTTTCATAAATTCAAAAGCATCCTTGCTGGTAATTATTTTTTCGCGCTTAACCGTCTCAGTGTCCTTTCTTCGCCGGCCTAATTCCAAGGCTGCAATTATACTTATTGCTTTTGCATCACCAATACCTTTAAATTTATTAAGCTCCTGCACAGTAAGTTTACCCAATTCATGCAGGTTATTGCCGACACTTGCCAGTATCCTTTTAGAAAGCTCTACCGCTGTTTCATCCCTGCTTCCCGAACCGATTAATATTGCAATCAGTTCAGCTTCAGTGAGAACATGCCTGCCTTTATCCAAAAGCTTTTCTCTAGGACGATCTTCTTCCGCCCACGATTTAATTCCCAATGATTGTTTGTAATCTTCCATAAAAAATGAGTCACTCTTTACCTTCCCGAAGCGGCGTAAAGCTCCATCACATGTCCTATTTTTGGTTGTACCTCGATTCTACCCCATTCGTGGAGGTTGGGAGGGGCTATATATAACATAAAAGGCTCCGCGTACAGCAGAGCCTCTAAATATTTAAACAGTAGAAATAAAAATTCTATTATTTTTTTACTTCCTTTTTTAAAGCATTAACTTTTTTAGCCAATTTTGATTTCAAGTTAGCCGCTTTATTTTTGTGAATAACGCTTTTCTTTGCCAATTTATCAACTATTGCAATAACTTTAGGAAGTTTTTCAACAGCAGAAGCTAAAACTTCATCTGTTCTTAAATCCTTAACAGCGTTACGCATTGTTTTTGCCTGATAGCGGTTTGTTAATCTTTTAGCATCGTTAGAGCGAATTCTTTTGATACTTGATTTGTGATTTGCCATTTTCTTTTTTTTATTTACCAGCGAATCTGCTGACAACAGTTTACTCTATTTTTAATTCATGCAGCCTGTAGGGTGGCTGCTATATCATTTTCGGTTAGTCCTTTCCAGAACTCATTGATTCCCACAATTCAATGTTTATAGCGTTTGGTCTTTTTTATATGGTTTGATGAAGACCAGTTTTGAATATTAAAGAACGATATTATTACACTAACTCACATTGTCCTGCACCTGTTTGGTGCACTAAAAAAACAAGTTTGAATCCCATTTATGCCGCTATTTTTGCTTAATGGGGTTGCAAATATACGTATTTTTCTTTTTCATCCAACAAAAATTATTAAAATAGCTTTTAAGCCCGAGT
>CAISYK010000230.1 GCA_903889605.1 uncultured Bacteroidota bacterium | reverse complement strand
CTATGGAATGACTTATAAGGGAGGGGCAAATGAAATGGGTGTTTTATTCCAGATGGATCCTGTTACCTCTACTTATATGAAGAAGCTTGATTTTGCAGGAACAGCAAACGGAACATCACCTAATGGCTCTTTAATGCAGGCATCAGATGGAAAACTCTATGCTGCTATAGCAGGTGGTGCAAATAGTTTTGGTGTATTGTTTCAATACGACCCTATAACATCTGCCTATACGAAGAAACTGGATTTTGCCGGAGCAGCAAATGGAGTAAACCCTTCAGGATCTTTAATACAGGCATCGGATGGGGATTTTTATGGAATGACAACTAATGGCGGGACAAATAATATGGGTGTATTGTTTCAATACAACCCTATCACCTTAACATACACAAAGAAGCTTGATTTTGCCGGAACAACAAATGGAAGTGCTCCCAATGGCTCTTTAGTGCAAGGCTCGGATGGAAAACTTTATGGAATGACTCCTAATGGCGGAGCAAATAGTAAGGGTGTTTTGTTTCAATACGATCCCCTTACATCAACTTACACCAAGAAACTTGATTTTGCAGGAACAACGAATGGAAGTTATCCTTATGGCTCTTTAATGCAGGCGTCAGATGGAAAACTTTATGGAATGACTCCACAAGGAGGCGCAAATAATATTGGTGTTTTGTTTCAATACGACCCTGTTACTTCGGCCTATGTGAAGAAGATTGATTTTGCCGGATCAACAAATGGAAGCTATGCTGTTAGTTCTTTAATTCAGGCTTCGGATGGAAAGCTTTATGGAATGACTCAACAAGGAGGCGCAAATAATATGGGCGTTTTGTTTCAATATGACCCTCTTACTTCTACCTTGGTTAAAACACATGATTTTAATGGAGCCAATGGGGAATATCCTTCATATACAAACCTGGTAGAAATTGCTGTAACCATAAGTACAGCATCAGTCAGCGCCGCTAATTGTGCAGGCAGCGCTATAAGTGTACCTTATACTATTGCCGGATTTTATGAGGCGGGTAATGTCTTTACTGCTCAACTTTCTGATGCTTTTGGTTCATTTGCTACACCTGTTAATATTGGCAATGTGACCTCAACAATCGCCGGCAGTATAAATGCTGCGATCCCTGTAAATACGACTGGAGGAATCGGTTATAGAATAAGGGTTGTAGGTAATAGTCCTGTTGTTATTGGTAATAATAATGGAAGTAATATTACAATATATGCACCTGTTGCATTTACTCAAACACTCACTAAATGTGTAGGACAAAGTTTAACTGTTGGCACTCATACTTATACTACAAGTAATACCTACCTAGATACAGTAACATCATTAATTAGTGGTTGCGACAGCATGGTTACATCTAACTTAACTGTGTTGCCAGCTAATACTTTTTCTCAAACAATTAGCAAATGCCCTGGAGAGAGTATAACTGTTGGTACTCACACATATACTGCAAGCAATACTTATGTAGATTTATTAACCTCATTAGTTAGTGGCTGCGACAGCACAGTTACTACAAACTTAACTGTAAATACTTTAGATTTATCCGTTACGGTTTTAAATGCAAACCTGACAGCAAATGCTATAGGTGCAACTTATAAATGGCTAAATTGTAATGGAAATACACCAATTATAGGGCAAACAGGTCAAAGCTATTTAGCAACGGCAAGTGGTAATTATGCCGTTATTGTAACTCAAAATAATTGTTCTGATACATCTGCATGTCAAAGTGTAACAACAACAGATATTACTATAGATAATAATATTTCAGGTTCAATAGAGATTTATCCTAACCCTTTTACTTCTCAAACTACAATCAGGTTTTCAGAAGTACAAAAATCTACATCGATTGTAATAAGCGATGTATTAGGTAAAGAAGTGAAAACATTAAACTTTACAGGTAAACTACTTGTAGTTGAAAAAGCAGAAATGAAGGAAGGGATATATTTTGTGCAAATAATTGATGGTAATAAAAATGTTGTGAATCGAACGATAGTGGTGCAATAAATTATAATATTTGTTCTTAAATATTATCCACTATACGACCGGAGAGTTTTACGAGCGAAGAACTTTACGACCAACGGGCTTTACAAGCGGAGAATTATACGACCGGATAACTTTACGACCAGCGGGTTTTGCGACTTACACTGAACTTTAAAATAAAATGTTTTTAAAAATTAGACTTCTTTTATTTTAAGAATTGTATGTTAAGACCCTTGTTTAAAGGTATTTTAAACCGTTGTTCTTGGACTTTTAAATAAAATATTTTTAAAATTTACGACCAGTATTTACTTTACGAACTGTATGTTACGACCTTTGTTTAAAGGACTTTCAGACCGTTGTACATGGACTTTGAAATTCGATAGAAAAGTAAACATGCGCACAACATCGGCTAAGCTCTACAGCCGTTCATAGTCAGCCAGAGCATTTGAGTACGCATTCAAAATTGGTCGTGGCAAAAACCTTTCGCAGCGGTATAAATTTATTTTTATTTGGTTTTTGCCACTGGTAATTTTATAATTTTGTTTACGAAATCGGCTGCAGCGCCAAGCCTGCCGTTGGTGGCTATGTGG
>CAISYK010000229.1 GCA_903889605.1 uncultured Bacteroidota bacterium | reverse complement strand
CTTTCATTTGCTGCCTTGGCGCTGTCATCTTTTAGCTCCAAAGCACAAGACACCGGCCCTTATGTGATAAAGGCTTCTGATGATTTCACATCTCCTAAAAGGCATAAAGTAACAGAGCCTGTGGGTTATGGGAAGGATGGTATTATCCAGGTAAATGCAAAAGGCTGTGAATCTTTTTCGTTTCAATCGTTTTCAAACGATTTGAAATTTCAAAAAGAAAATACAGTAAATACCGAAGCTTTATTAAATGAAAACACCAGTTATAACAGATTTGTTAAGTTAAAAAACAAAACATATTTGTTTGTAAGAGATGTAAATAAAACTGCAAAAACAGAAGGCATTTCCGCATTGGAATTTTCTCAGAAAGATTTGACTTTTGTTGGAAAAAGCAAAAATCTATTCCAATCTTCCGACAAGGTTAGAATGGTGTCGATGGGTTTCATGTTTGGCATGAGCGCGGCGCCTGCTCCTTCAGCTGACGGTCTTGGCTCAGCCTCTGATTATGGTTATAATTTTGTTCTTTCAAATGATAGATCTAAATTTTTATACACTTACTCTTTATCTCCTAAAGAAAAAAAGGATGCTTTGAACAATGATGTTATAGGAATGTATGTGTATGACGAAAATTTGGTAAAACAATGGGGCGACGAATTTGAAATGCCGTACACAGAGGCAAAAATGGATAATCTTGGCTATACTGTTGGTAATGATTCTAAAGTATATTTATTAGCCAAAGTTTATGAAAGCACAAGACCAAAAGAATCAAAGGATAAGGACAAAAAACTGCCGAACTATCATTTTGAAGTAATGGTTTATGATAAATCAACAAAAAAACCAAAAATTATTCAATTGAAATTAGATTCTAACTTTCCGAAAGAAGCCTATATTTATGAAGACGCTAATCATAATATTGTGGTAGCCGGATTTTACGGAAAATCAGTATACAAACCCGTTGACGGCGCCTATTTGGTAAAACTGGATATTGAAAACGGCGTAGCTTCAAAAATCAACGGAGGCTTTTATGAAATACCTTCCGACATTATCAAAGCTTTCACATCCGACAGAGAGAAAAGAAAAATGGAGAAAAAAGAAGACAAAGATGCTGAAGGGGATATTGGCGTTGATAATTTAAAGATCAGAGATATTTATGAAATGCCTAATGGATCAACAAAAATTGTTTCTGAACAATATGTTGTGCGCTTAACATACTATTATGATTTCAGCTGCAAGTGCATGAAAACAAGATATGACACTTATGCAGATGATATTTTTGTTATGAGCATTGATGCAAAAGGTAAATTAGAGTGGGTTAAAAAAATCCCAAAAGCACAGCACGCTCCTGATGGGCTTGGAGATGGCCTGTCTATCAATTCATTGGTATCAGGTAATGATGTTCATATTTTTTATATTGACAACATAAAGAATTTGGATTTACCTTCAAACGAAGCTCCTAAAGTTCACGAGAACAGAAGAGGCGGCTTTTTAACCGCGGTAACAGTTACTGAAAAAGGTGATGTAAAAAAATACAGTTTAGGGGAAATTAAGGTGTTCAAAACAAATTTCTTTATCAGAGGTTTTGTTGATGGCGGAAATAATAATCTTATAAGTACTGAACGCAGAAAGAAAAAGAACAAATTGATTTCTTTGGAAATTAAGTAGTCAAAAAATAAGACATTAAAAAAATCCCAAATATCTTTATTTGGGATTTTTTTTACCCTTTTTTGAACACTCAGCAGTATACATACAGTTGCTTTAGCCTGCATCCTGAAAATATCAGCACAGCATTTACATTGATGTTTTCTAAATGCATATTTGCGGGGAATGCTCTAAAATTAAACATTGCAGCTTATATTTTTCTGCCATAAATTACCCACATCATTATTATATATGGCACCATCACATCTAAATTCAATAAAAATGACTACTTTTGCAACCCTCTTTTGAAAAGAGTATCAAATACTTACTAAAAAAATTAAATGCAGAACATTAGAAATGTTGCCATCATTGCTCACGTTGACCATGGCAAAACTACATTAGTAGACAAAATTTTACATACCGGTAAATTGTTTCGTGAAAACGAAGAATCCGGCGAATTAATTTTGGATAACAATGATTTAGAGCGCGAACGCGGAATTACGATCCTTGCTAAAAACGTTTCGGTACGTTACAAAGGAACAAAAATTAATATTATTGATACCCCCGGCCACAGTGATTTTGGCGGTGAAGTAGAGCGTGTATTAAACATGGCTGACGGTGTTGTTCTGTTGGTTGATGCCTTTGAAGGCGCAATGCCGCAAACACGTTTTGTTACCCAGAAGGCATTAGCACAAGGCAAAACAGTTGTTCTTGTTATAAATAAAGTTGACAAGCCAAACTGCCGTCCGGATGAAGTGCATGACCAGGTATTTGATTTGTTCTGCAACTTAGATGCTACAGAAGAACAGTTAAACTTTAGAACCATTTATGGTTCATCAAAACAAGGCTGGATGGGACCTGACTGGAAAAATCCAACTACTGATATTACTTATTTGCTGGATCAAATTATTGATTTTTTTCCTGATGCACCTGCTTATAAAGGAACTCTGCAGATGCAGATTACTTCGCTTGACTACTCATCATTCGTTGGCCGTATTGCTGTAGGCCGCGTATTGAGAGGAACAATAAAAGAAAACATGCCGGTATCATTGGTAAAACGCGACGGCACTGTGATTAAATCCCGTATTAAAGAGTTATTTACATTCGAAGGATTGGGTAAACAAAAAGCAACTGAAATTAATTCAGGCGAAATTGTTGCCATTACAGGTATTGAAGGTTTTGAAATCGGAGATACTATTGCAGATTTTGAAAATCCTGAAGGACTTACGCCTATTGCAATTGACGAGCCCACAATGAGTATGATGTTTACCATCAACAACTCACCGTTTTTTGGCAAAGAAGGTAAATTTGTTACTTCACGCCACCTGCGCGACCGCCTTTTTAAAGAGCTTGAAAAAAATCTTGCATTAAAAGTGGAAGAAACAAATTCTGCCGACTCTTATTTAGTTTTTGGACGGGGCATCCTTCACTTATCTATTTTGATAGAAACAATGAGACGCGAAGGATACGAATTACAAGTTGGTCAGCCTCAGGTTATCGTCAAGGAAATTGACGGGGTAAAATGTGAACCTATTGAATATTTAACTGTTGACGTACCGGAACCTGTGTCGGGTAAAGTAATTGAATATGTTACTCAACGCAAAGGTGATTTAAAAATTATGGAACCCAAAGGTGATTTGATTCATATCGAATTTGAAATCCCATCACGCGGTATCATTGGTTTACGTAATAATATGTTAACTGCAACGGCAGGTGAGGCTATTATGGCGCATCGTTTTAAAGCATTCGAACCATGGAGAGGCAACATACCTTCACGCGGCAACGGCGTTTTAATTTCAGGAGAACAAGGAACATCTATTGCTTATTCAATTGATAAATTACAGGACCGCGGTGAGTTTTTTGTTGAAGCGGGCGACCCTATCTATACCGGACAGATAATCGGTGAAAATAACCGTCAGGATGATATTGTGGTGAACATCACCAAAGAAAAAAAATTATCCAACATGCGTGCTTCCGGAACTGACGATAAAACTCGTATCCATCCGAAAATTACTTTTTCATTAGAAGAAGCAATGGAATATATTCAAGCTGATGAATACGTTGAAATTACACCTAAATCTATCCGCTTGCGCAAAGTTCTGTTGGATGAAACTGAACGCAAACGTCAGGAGAAAAAGTTTGTGTCGTAATTATTTATTCCTTAACAAAACGCCCTTTGCATTTTTTGCATTGGTCGTTTTGTTTTTGTGACAGCTCAGGATTATTACTACAGTCAAACTTTATATTGTTCCAAAGCTGAAAAATTTAAATGCCGCTTGGCATTCTCTTTCGCTGACAATTATTCATTTAACTGCATTTGCGATATTCACACACTACATATAAAACGCACCAGATCAAGCTCCCCCAATACTTACTTGCCATAATATTCAGGAAATATTTTTTGCATTAGTAATATTTTGCCCATATTTCCTGCCTTTTCAAGCAACCTGATTGTATAAAAATCATTATAATATTTCTTAAACCGTGATTTAAATCATACATTTGTATGATTAATAGATAAAATCGCTGTTTTACACAAATATTCTGCCAATGGTTATTCCTTCAAATAAACAAAAAGAAGTTAGTTCATGCGACAAATGTGACTCTCCCCGTCGTAATATTTTTTGTGTTTTAAATAAAGTAGAATTATCTAATCTTTCGGAGACAAAGTCTCATATTTCATATAAAAAAGGACAGACAGTTTTTTATGAAGGCAATCATCCTCATGGGTTATACTGCATATATTCAGGAAAAGTAAAAGTTCATAAGCTTGGACATGACGGTAAAGATCAGATCATGCGTCTGGCAAAAGCTGGGAATATTATTGGTTACCGCGCTCTTTTGAGCGATGATTATTATCACGCTTCGGCGACAGCAATAGAGAATTCAGTAATTTGTTTTTTTCCTAAAAAGGATTATCAAACCCAAATTATTTCAAACCCAAACATTTCAATGCAGATCATTAAACTTCTGTCGCATGATTTAAAAGCGGCAGAAACAAAGGCAATGAATATGGTGCAGAAACAAGTACGCGAACGTATTGCTGAAACTTTGCTGATGCTGAAAGAGTTTTTCGGACTGGAGGCTGATAATGCAACTATAAGTACTATTCTTACCCGCGAAAGCATTGGGAATATTGCAGGAACTACAACTGAAACTGCTATTAGAACCTTGTCTGATTTTCAAAAAAACAGGACGATAGATTTATTGGGAAAAAAAATAAAAATTCTGAATAATAAAGAGCTAATAAAAATTGCCAACCTTACTGACTAATTTTTTAATTAACTGAAGAAAAAGCCCCTATAACAAGGAACGCCCCAACAGCACTGCCTAATATCCCTCCTATCAGGCGCTTTTTCCTAACCTTAGATTTAAACCCGGCCGACCATGCATTTGAATCAACATTTGGAGGTGCTGCCGGAAGATACTTCACCCCGGGCGCCAATAAAGCTGCCCCGCCAACCAGCACTATACCTGGGAGTCCAAACAAAAGACCAGAACAGAACCCGGGCATAGCAAAACCAATCTTCTCTGGATTATAAATCCCTTCCACCTTGCCTCCTGCAGTTCTGCTTTCTTTTATTCCAAGTTTTTTATTTATCGAATCCAAACTCTGACATTTCGAAATGCCGGAAACGTCAAAACCCCAGTGATCTTTTGTAAAAGAGGATAATTTTAGCCTGCTCCCAGAACCCATCTTTATTTTGGATACTCCCTGATTATATGATGCGAATACTGCACGGGCAAGTTCAGAAGTGTTTTTCACCCTTACTGGTGTTCCATTACTCACATTAAAAATATATAATTTTGCTAAAGATGTTTGCGGCAGGAAAACAGAATTGGCCTCCAGTTTTACAATCATCACTCCCCCGCCGTTTAATGGGGTGTTTTCAAACTTCACACCCCACATGTCTTCGATGCACTGCAATGAGTCTTTTTTTACAAAGTCTTTGGAAGAGTCTTCCTGCTTAACACCTTTATTAAATATCTCTTTTTCACCATTAGCAAAAACAATCATCTCCACATTATCAGTACTTATGGTATAAAGCGGACCTTCTTGATTTTTGAATTTTTTAAACTTGATCTTCCCTTCTATTATTTCAATAACTTTGACTTCAATAATACTTTTGTCAGTATTATAAATCTTATCCTGTGCATACGCAAAAAAAGAAGTAAATAGAAGAATGATGAACATAAAGAACATTTTCCCATATTTATCAAATATACTAAATGGAATATTTATCATAATTATGGTTTATAAATTATTGTTTATAGAGTTTGATGCCATTTACTGCACTGGTCATTCCAGGTCTTCCTCCATCTACCTCAGTTGCTGTACCTTCCATATTGCTTGAGGTGAATGTAAAGTCGTACCTGGTAGGCCCGCGTCCATCAAGAAACTGCGTCCGCTCATCTCTTAAAGTAAGCTTTACGCCTGAAACAGTACCAATAAGAGAATTATTCAAAAACGTAACAGGCGGAACACCGCAGGCGCCGGTAGAATAATGTGTTACAGTGCCGTTTAGTGTACCAGTTATATCATTACCGTTTTGTTTTAAAATTAATTCATAATCAACAACTAAAATATGACAGATTGGAGTACCGGGCCCATTTTCCGATTCGGTAACTCTTATATTAGTGCCTTTCCAGGTGCCGGTTAATCTGCGTGCCGGGGACAACAATACGCCGGCTGCACCAAAGTAGCCGTTTTCGCATGCTGTCATGGAAAGTATAAGTGCAGCAACTATTATCTTTTTCATCTGTTTATTTGTATTATTTCAGGTTAAGAATGATTTTTGCTTTACTGCCTATTTTTTTATTAATTTCTTAAAAGCAATTCCCTTTCCTGTTTTCATTTCAATAAAATATATTCCTTTGGAAAATGCTGAAACATTAATTACGGTTTTTTCTTCCTGCAGTATTTGCTGCAGTATAATTTGTCCTTGAAGATTGTATATTAAAATTTCTTCACCTTTATTGGACGATAATATTTCAATTGTAATATTACCATCTGAGGGGTTAGGATAGATTGAAAATAATTCGTTTTCGGCTGAATAATCAGTAATTCCGCTTGGGTTATTCGTTGAAATATTCGAGCGGGAAGAGTTGTAAGATCTTGTAGGATTGCAGAAGCTGGGACTCACCACTTCCACTTGATAATACAAGTATCCGGCAGGAGGCGTTAAGTCAGTATACTGCGTATTGCTTCCCGATGAAGTTCCGATTAACTGCAGATTATCAGGAACTGTTCCCCTGTAAACATTATAGGTGGATACAGTAAAGCCCTGATATGGATCCCAGATTAAATTCCACGAAGTTCCCATTCCCTGGTTAATTGACAGATGCATGGTTTTATGCGGAGTGCTTGTATTTGATTCGAGACCGCATTTATCTTTTATTGAAATTTTATATTTGTTTGATTGAACAGAAGGATACGAATTAACATCAG
The DNA here is from genome assembly GCA_903889605.1 of uncultured Bacteroidota bacterium. GTDB lineage: Bacteria > Bacteroidota > Bacteroidia > 2-12-FULL-35-15 > 2-12-FULL-35-15 > 2-12-FULL-35-15. The sequence goes on along the minus strand of CAISYK010000229.1, from coordinate 8,120 downwards.
CAAAAACACTCATGCTGTCATAACTTACAGTGCCTATTTTTTGATATGCATTTGAAATATTGGTTTCCCTGAAAATGTAAAATGAATCAATTGCTGCTGACAACGCCTTGTTCCATACAATTAAATTTTTATTTGAACTGTCAACTCCAGCAATACAAATTTCAGGAGCATTCATCGAAGAAGGCATAACATTCACATTCGCGCCGGCAGCGCATCCATTGGGAGTCTGAACTGTAACACTATAAGTTTGATTTGAATCAGCATAAGCTAAAGGATTTGCAATAGTTGAGCTGTTAAGAGCGGCTGCCGGAACCCAGGAATATGTCAGGGAGTCATTTCCAGTATAATTTGTGCTTGTACTCAAAACAGCGCTGTCACCGCACATAATAATGCTGCTGCTGGCTGAAATCGTCAGCGGATTAACAAATACTTTAACACTGTCAAAAGCTGTGCAGCCATTCTGAGTTGTTATTCTAACCATATATGCCGTATCATTTGTTAAAGTTAAAATAGGATTTGGTATAGTATCGTAATTAAGACCCACCGCAGGCGACCATTTATAAAGTAAAGGGCCTGTTCCTGTGTAATTTGATGCAGCATAATCTAACTGCCCAGTTCCATCGCATATAATTGTTTTGTCAATTCCTGCATTGACTGTTAATGAATCTACAAAAACCATCACGCTGTCCGTTCTTATGCAGCCATTAGGAGTGGTAACGGTTACCGAATATTTTGTGCTGCTTGTAACAGTTGACGTTGGATTATAAATAGTGTCATTATTTAGTCCTGTTGACGGCTCCCAAATAAATGTTGGAGTCCCGGTTCCGGTATAATTTAGAGTAAGGTCCAGTTGGGCTGTCCCGCCGCAAATTATTGTTTTATCAGGTCCGGCATCAGGATATATTAATATAGTCCATGTTTGAGGGAGTGTTATGCTTTTTGTAATTGAGCACCCGCCTGCTGCTTGAGAAACAGTAACTGAATAATCACCTGCAGTAAGCCCTGCAGCTTTTTCAGTTGTTTGCCCATCGCTCCAAAGATAAGTATAAGGGCCGGTTCCGCTGATAACAATAGCTTCTAATTCTCCTGTCGCTAAATGACAAGGAATAGGATGCGAAATATTAAGGGAAACCGCAAAAGGTATTCCGATTTGATATTCATAAGCACCCATATCTATACGGCAGACATTTAAACGCGGATTACCTGCAATATCTAATCCTGAAGTCGAATCATTTGGATCACCGGCATCAATACAAGGTGAGTTATTCTGCAATGACCAGTCGGCGGTGCCGCCATTAAAACTTTGGCCGCTTCCTCCTGAAGGAGAAACAAACAGAGGGTTGATATTGATATTGTTCTGATAAATGCCGGAATAATAGTTTCCATTTACATCAAAAGCCCCTGAACCGCCCAGCACATCACAGTAAAAAAAATCCGGGTCACTGGCTTCATCATCCAGAAAGGCTTCCGCACCACTTGTACTTGCGGTGTTTCCGAATAAAACGCAGTTGCGGAAAACCGGATGGGAGGATCCAATGCAGTATAATGACCCGCCATTTACCGCGCTGTTATTAGTAATAGTTGAATTTTGTATAATTGGGATACTTCCGCTTTCGCAATATATTCCGCCTCCGGAAGCGGAAGCTGTGTTATTACAAATGATATCATCAGATATCAAAGCGTTTGCCGAAGATGTAAAAAAAATGCCTCCTCCTTTGATAGCTGAGTTATTGTAAATAAAATTTCCTTTGAAAGAAGGGTGACTGATGCTTCCGCAATAAATGCCGCCGCCATCTCCGCTATAAGCTGATGCTGTGTTATTAGAAATAATATTGTTTGAAATAACAGCGCCGCAGCCTGAACAATTTATCCCTCCCCCATTCATTTCTGTTGTGTTATAGGTAATAGTGTTGCCGGTAATGGCAGGGCTGCTGCCTGTACAAGTAATTCCACCGCCTGCATTTCCAGCACCAACAGCAGAATTATTGAAAATTTTGTTGTAAGAAATGGTGGGACTGCTTCCGTAGTCACAATAAATTGCACCACCTCCGCCTGAAATATTCGTATTGTTGGAAATGATGTTATCTGAAATAATTGGGCTGCAGTTATAATTACTGCAGTAAATTCCGGCTCCGTAATACCCTTTACAGTTAAAAATACGGCATTTCGACACTATGGTTTTGGAGACATTATTAAAATAAATAGCTCCTCCATAAAAATCCGGCGAAGAACCTGTGGCTTTTCCATTTTGTATTTTACAGAACGTTATTTTAGACGTGTCATTTGCTGAAGGCGTGTTATCAAAACGTATTCCTTTCCACCCGTTTGCGGTATTGGCTGCAGTAAAAGTAATTGTGTCAGTTAAAGTGCCGACGGCAAGCAGCCGTCCTTGAATATTAAACTTAAAAGCACCCTGAAAATTTACGGTAACACCAGGCTGAATAGTGAGGGTTGAATCGTTTAGTATAAGGATATTGCCTTGTATTAAATACGGCGAACCGGTGAGTGTCCATGTTCCGCTTACAGAACCTGACGGCACATTAGTTAGTGCACTTATTTTAAAAGAAATTATGCTGGATAATACAATTGTAAGTAAAAATATTTTTTTCATTGCTTAAATGTTTGCAGCAAATATTAAAATAATTGTCACTGTTTTTCTTTTCAATGCACACCTTGCTTATTTAACTGCCGTGGTTATTTGCACACAATTATTTTTTTCGTTATTATTTGTTTATCAGTAATTACTTTTATAAAATAAGTTCCGTTATATTTAAGTTCCAAATCAATTTTAGTTTGTCTGTCGGCTTTTGTTTTCTGCACTATTTGCCCTAAAGAATTATAAATTTGAATTTGCGTCGCATCGGGCGGTATTGTTAATGTGAAACCACCACTGGTAGGGTTTGGATAAACGTTAGTAATTTCGCCGCCTAATGTATGATCATTTATTCCAACTGTTGAAACCGGAGATGCGTACCAGCTTTCATTACCAGTACATTGCTTTTCATTTACAATAGTGTTTATGTCATCAGCAACTGTATCTGCTGTATTATCGTATGCTGTGACACCAACGAAGTGCGTCCCTGCTGAAAGTCCGGTAATAGTATATGACGTAACATTTCCAACATCTATAGAATTTGCAAAAGGGTAATCATTTGTTGTTCCCCAATACACTTTGTATCCGGCAAGGTCAGATTCGGTATTAGCAGTCCAGTTTAAAACAATCTGCCCTGTACTTTCGAGCATAGTCGCCCCTGCCGGCGGTGAAATGGGTGCGTCAGTTCTTATGCTTGTTGAAAAAGGCAAATAATCAACAATTCCTAATGACGCATCATCAGCCCAATCGAAAATTTTTGCCTGAACCTGTGCATCTGAAGATGTGCCCCACCAATTGTTTTTTGCGTCAAGGTTAGCAGTTGTATTGGCATTGGCATTAGATAATTCGTAAGTGGTATTATTGTTATAAATATTATTGTAATTAAATAAAGGATGAGTGGCTAAACGTATTGTATACACGGGAGCTGTATCATTTGCCTTATTTCCTATAATGGTATTATATGCAAATACACCGGAAATGTCATCACCAGGATCAACAGCAGCTGCATTTTGAGCCGAATTATTGATAATAGAATTGTTTGAAATATTGTTTACGCCATGAATCGCACCGCTTCTATAGGCAGTATTTCCGCATATGCTGTTGTTAAATATTTGGTTTCCGCCATAGATTCCGCCGCCGTAACCTCCGCTGTTATTTGTGATTGCATTGTCCGATATAACTGCTGTGCTTAAGAATATTTGTACTCCTCCCCCGTAACCAGGGAAAGCGCCGAGTGCCGTATTATTTCTAATAATATTTTTGAATATTGTTGAATTTCCTTCGCGTATATATATTCCTCCGCCTCCGGTAGAAGCACCTGACGTGGCCGCTGTATTATCTGAAATCACATTATTAAAGATATAGCTTGTATCTAAATCAATAAAAATTCCACCGCCGCCAAAGCCTAAATAACCTGCCGCATGATTGTTTTGAATAGTATTACTGGTTATTGCCGTATGACCGCCGGTAATATATATTCCTCCGCCGATATCTGATGTATTATAGCTGATAGTATTGTTTCTTATTTTAAGTGCTCCAGTTAGGTTTATGGCGTAAATCCCGGATGCTGCGTTATGCTGAATTGCGCAGTGATTAATAAACGGGTGAGCGTTATCCATCTTTAATGCACCTGAAGTCCCTGTTCCTCCGCCGGCGTATTCAATAATACAATATTCAAGTATTGAGCCGCTGTAATAGGCGTCATTCATATCAAAGACTGCATCTATACTGGAATTACTGAAAAATATAAAGCTCCAGTTACCTGCGGCTGGGGATGATTCATTTGAAGTAAAAGTAATTTTATTGCTGCTGGTACCCCTGGCTAATAATTCTCCGTTGATCTGCAGTGCTGTCAGTGTGTCAAATTTAACTGTAACCCCTGCATTAATTGTAAGAGTAATACCTGCATTGACTAAAGTATTTCCAGTTATTATATAAGGGCTTCCAGCTAAGGTCCAAGTAGTATCAACGGATATTATGCCGTTTACATTGGTTTGTGCATTTAGCACTGCACTGCAATAACAGAGCATTGCGAGACTGAATAATAAAATTTTTGTTTTCATTTTTTTGTTGTTAGAAAAGAGTTCGAATTCTGCAATTAGTATGTTTGTTTTTAATCGGCCTATCTGCCGGAGTTTATAAACAAAAGTTACAGGACTTTCAGCATAACAACCATGAAATGCGAATTAAGCTGATTTATGCCCCCCATTACATTCAACTATTAGAAAATATTCGTAAACAGTATTTACTGTGTACTATATTAGGATACCTGTTGTTTTTAATAAATCAAAAGCTGTTTTGTGTTTTTTTAAGCTGATTTACGAGGTTGACTTTATTTGATTCGCCTAACTCCCGGTCACAATCTTCAAACCTGAAATATATTTTTTCAAGTTCTGCATCATCAAAAAGAGCTTCAGCCATCTGAAATACCTCTTCATTTTCAACGGCAATGTGATCGAGTAATGTTTCAGTATAGGTATTGAGCTGTTGCTGCGCTTCTTTATAATCTTTACTATCCAGAAATATTTCAATGCTTTTTATCATACTGCGGAAGTCAGAATGATTCTCAAACATTTCTTTTAAAACGCCGTCTTCAAGTAATTCATTTTTTTTACTCATCTCAGGAAAAAGAATTTGCTCTTCCTTAAAATGGTGGTATTGATCAGCATATTCCCTGAAAAAACTAATCAATTTCCTGACAGTATTTTCGTATATTATTCCATCCTTTGCTATCAGTATTTCAGCTTCCTTTGCAATACCGATAGCCGATTGGATAATCTCATGCTCATCAAATAAAACTTTAACCGGGCTTTTCATAGCAGCTATAAAATTTAAAAACAGATTTTTAAAATGCTGTAATGTTTAATAATTTCTTTTTCAAATCACATCATTTTCAAATTCCCTATGCTATCTGCCAAGTTTTCTCGCCTGATAATATTTTGTTTAAAGGAGTTTTCCCTTTCTTTGCAGTAACGGTGTTTATTTGATTTACCAAATTTTCATCATATATGTCTCTTTCAGAAGCATAAATAATTCCGAAAGGACGAGGGAAATTAACATCATTAAATGTTGTATCAAAAAAGCGGGAAATAATGTTTGCTTTTGTTTTGTCTTTCTCATCATGTATCCACAAATCATTTGGAGAAATTCCGCTTTCCTTAATATTAACAATGACGGGGGTTATACCTTCAAACTTGATACCTTTCTCATCATTTTGTCCAAAAATTAATGGTTTGCCGTGTTCAAGAAAAACCGCTTCTTCTTTTTTTGTTTCTTTATCAGAGAACGCGAAAAATGCAGCATCATTAAAAACCGGACAGTTTTGGTAAATCTCGACAAATGAAGTCCCTTTGTGAGCATGTGCGCGCTTCAAAACAGCCTGCATGTGTTTAGGATCGCGGTCAAGCGAGCGTGCAACAAAACTAGCTTTTAGCACCCAATGCTAATTCAGAAGGATTAAATGGCTCTTCGATTGAACCATAAGGACTGGATTTGGTTACTTTCCCTTTTTCGGATGTAGGTGAATATTGTCCTTTTGTTAAACTGTAAATCTGATTATTAAACACAAGGTAATTTACATCGAAATTTTTACGCATAAGGTGGATAAAATGGTTCCCCCCTATTGAAAGTGCATCCCCATCGCCGGAAACAATCCATACACTTAAATCAGGGTTAGCGGCTTTTACTCCTGATGCAATTGCAGCTGCTCTTCCGTGGATGCTGTGCAAACCGTAAGTATCCATGTAATAAGTAAATCGTGATGAACAGCCTATACCTGAAATAAAGGCGAAATTTTCTTTCGGAATGCCTAAATCAGGAAATACTGTCTGCACTTGTTTTAAAATAGAATAGTCGCCGCATCCCGGGCACCATTTTACTTCCATTGATGATGAATAATCTTTCGATGTTAATTTATTTTCTACTGTTTCCATTTGTCTGAGTATTGTATAGATAGCTTATCTTTAAGAACTTATTGCTTACGGATTACAAATCTATAATGATTTGCGGATCTGTACTTTTTTATTCATTATCTATAACTATAGTAATTCTTTAATTTTTTCTTTTAATTCGGATGTTGTAAAAGGCAATCCTTGAACTTTGGAGAACCCAATTGCAGGCACCATGTATTTGGATCTTACCAGCTGCAGCAATTGTCCGCAGTTCATTTCAGGGATAAGCACTTTTTCATATCCTTTCAATAAATCGCCCAGATTTTTTGGAAATGGATTGATGTATTTTAAATGAACATGTGCAACATCGCACCCTTCTTCAATTAATTCACGGACAGCCATTTTAATGGAGCCTGAAGTAGAACCCCAGCCTAATACAAGAAGTTTTGCTTTTTCTTTGCCGCTGTCCGGCTTTGCAAGAGGAATATAATCTGCAATTTTCTCAATTTTTGCAGCTCTTAATTTTACCATTACCTCATGGTTAATCGGATCGTAAGAAACATTGCCTGTTTCATTTTGTTTTTCCAATCCGCCGATACGGTGTTCTAAGCCTTTTGTGCCTGGCTTAATCCATGGGCGCACTAATTTCTCATTGCGTTTGTATGGAAGAAGTATTCCGTTATCTGAATTTATCTTATCTAAAAACGCAACTTGAATTTCTGCGAGCTGTTCTTCTGTAGGGAAAAGCCATGGTTCAGACCCGTTTGCAATATATCCGTCAGTTAATAGAATTACTGGGGTCATATGCTCAACAGCTATTCTGCAAGCTTCGTAAGCCATAGTGAAACAATCAGAAGGTGTCGAAGCGGCAATAACCGGAAGCGGAGCTTCGCCATGCCGCCCATGCATTGCCATTAACAAGTCTGCTTGTTCTGTTTTTGTCGGCAAACCTGTACTTGGTCCGCCTCGCTGAACGTTTACAACAACAAGAGGTATCTCCAGCATAGTTGCTAAACCTAAAGCTTCAGTTTTTAAAGCCATTCCAGGGCCTGAAGTAGTTGTTACAGCCAGGTTTCCAGCATATGACGCTCCTATTGCAGAGCATATCCCTGCAATCTCATCTTCTGCCTGCAGTGTTTTTACTCCATTTGCTTTGTATTTTGATAACTCATGCAAAATGTCAGTTGCTGGTGTAATAGGGTATGAGCCAAGAAATAACGGCAATCCTGATTTTTCAGAAGCAGCTATTAATCCCAATGCAGTAGCATGGTTTCCGGTGATACTCCTATATGTTCCGGCAGGGAGTCTTGCGGCTGATACTTTAAACTGAATATTAAAAATTTCTGTATTTTCACCATAAATCCAGCCGGCATTTAATGTTGCCTTGTTTGCTAAAGCAATCTCTGGTTTTTTAGAAAATTTTTCTTCGATAAACTTTAAAGTATGATCAAGCGGTTTGTCAAACATCCAGAAAAGTAAACCAAGCACAAACATGTTTTTTGATCGTTCAATTTCTTTGGTTCCAAGAGATGTATCAGCAAGGCTCTCTTTGGTAAGCCTTGTTATATCAACTTTATGGACAATATAATTCGTTAGCGATTCGTCTTCCAAAGGATTTACGCCTTCTCGATATTGAG
>CAISYK010000228.1 GCA_903889605.1 uncultured Bacteroidota bacterium | reverse complement strand
GTAAAAACGCCTGATATTTTTTCCAAAACTAAAATGTAATTATTGAATCAAACAGTTGTGCTCTTCTGGTTCAACACGATTTGTACGGACGAAATTCCCATGTCTTAAGTAGTCGTCCGTTTTTAATTGTCTATATCAGCTTTAGCCAACATCTATTTCAAACGCAACAATACTTCACTTTTGTAAATGAATGATTTTAAAACAAAAATAGCGAATAAATCGGACGTTACAGACAGACTCTAGTTATAGTTAACTGTAACAGTGAATGCTTTTCCGCTTGTATATACGCCGGCCTTTTGGTTTTCGGTAACATTAAGATCGGCTCCTACATGTAATTTCTGCAAATCTCTCCCGTTTAAAATGCCCGCTGTTGCAGCTGTTGAAGGAGAAATAGTGAAATTTTCAACTGTCATAATATCTTTTTTGTTGGAATGTGTTAGTATACAACTTGTAGGAAAGGAAATAGAATAAGAATAATTGGCCTGCACTGAAATACCAAAAACAGCCTCGCTCACAGAACCTTCAGTTGTAGGTATAATAATATTACTTGTTGTACTTGGCAAAGCATGGGCTGAAACTTTATTATCGCTGGCTGAGGCAGGAATACTAATAATTGTGGCGCTAACAGATGCATAGGCTTTTGATTGAGCAGAAATATTGAAAGCAGAGGAAATCATTATGAAAACGATTACTAAAAAATTTAACAAAGTTTTCATGCAAATATTATTTTAACCTCGTTTGTATTTTCAAAAATTTGACGAATTAGGATTAAGAAATAGTGATCCCCTTCAAATTGAACTTTTATTAAATTTTAAATAATTCCTTAACTATTATTTAGAAATGTTTTATAATTTTTAAGCACTTATTTTATCCATTCCATCTTTCAACTCTAGCTTTTTATGTAAAATTATATTTGGATCAGGTGTATAAATTGTCTTTTTCGCTGACATAGTATTTTCGATATTTGAATTGAATTAAAATGCTGTTCGCTTGATTATTACATTTCAAGATTTTTCAGAGATTTTTTCGAAAAACATTCATAAAAAATTAATCAAAATATGGAGGAAGGGATGGGCATAATTGTGTTTATGAATAAAATAAGCAAGCCATGATTATATTAACCTGAGTTCGATTAATAATACGAAACTGTTTAGGCTAAAGCCCAATAAAATTGCTTGCTATACTACCACTACCTGAAGACAGCGGCAACAATCCATACAAATTATTAAATTGTTTGAAATAATAGCCGCGCCTTTTAAGGCGTGGATTTGATAAACCTCGTTATTATTGGACTTTAGCATAAATTAACAAGAGAACTCAGGTAATTATATAATGCGGCTCAGCGTAGTTGGTTTATTACTGTGAGAAAAATATTTTAGAAAATGAAAGCCTTGCAATAAATTGCATAGTTTCAACTAACGAATGAGGCCAATAAAGATTTGCAATTAAAAATATAACAAGTCCGAGATTAATAAAATATAGGCAATTGGAGGGATATTCAAATTTGCTGAGTAAGAATGGATCTTTGCTTCAAATATCAAAAATGGAAATGGGCAAATAGATTATGCATGTCAATGATACAGATTGCTGATGATGATAGATCAGAAGCGAAGCCTATTCATGAAAAATATTTTTTTAGAAAAAGTGAAAACGTTAAAAATGATAATAACCAATTTGTTATTTAGTGTCCGTATATAAAGTAAAGATTAGACTCAGATTCAAAAATCGAAAATTATTTTCCCAACAAACTTGTACCTGCGGTAAGATGCATTTCTTTGAATAACTCAACGATTAAGACTATACCGGCCTTTTTTTTTAAAGATTTTAGTGCTTTTTTCCCATTCCATATTCCTTAATGGAAAATATTTTTCCTTTATCTATAACAATAATAAATGGATCAGTAAATCCTTTTTTGATCAATTCACTTTTTGCTTTCTCGGCTTTACTAAGAGAAGTATAGTTACCTGTAAAATATATTGTTGATCCATCCTTTTTATTTGCATAAGATTCCACTTGAGTCGGAAGCTTATATACAACTTCTAATGTTTTTTGAGGAAGCCCTTCTTTATATGATGCAATCTGAACTGAATAAATTGCCTTGTCTCCAAATTTAGATCGTTTGAGAACATTATTAGTAACCACTATTTCTTCTATCCTTGCTAGTTCAGCTTGAGTTAAAACTCTTTCCGATTTAATTTTTCCGCTTATAACCCCTAATAATATTTCAAAAGATGGATTACCAGTAAGAGGATCAGCAATTTTTGGAAGTATTTTTACTTTAGTTTGTTTATCTATTGTAACTAAAGTGCCTGTATTTTTGGAAGGATTTATTATAAAGGCTCCGTCAAATTCCAATATTTCAAGTTGAGGAATTATCACAGAAGCGTCATGTCGATTGTTAAATCCGGTGATGCGTACTTTATATAAACCACATTCACTTACTATTATTACCGGCTGTTTATAAATTTCGCTGAGTTTTAATTGAGTAACCTTGGCGTCTGCCAAACGGCTGTGAGCTCTTGCCTGAACGGCATAAATACCCTTCTCGTTTAGTGCCGGATTTTCTTCGGTATTATTAGGAGTGGCCTTTGTTATATCCTTATTATTAATTGAAACATCCTTTATGTCCTGTCCTTGAGGCTCAGAGACTTGTTTCGAGGTATTGGCAACGGCTTGTTTTTCAGGAATATTATCTTTTTTCAGATTATTTATAGATGTATTTACATACGGCCGTTCAGCATTTGTGTTTATACTGCCGCTGCTTTTTGAAGTTTTTACAATAAAGGCTCCTGCAAATCCAAGCCCGGCAAGTTTAGTTTTCAGCGCTGTTGTATCATCAAAATTCTTAAATCCGCTGATACGTACTTTGTATAAGCCTCCTTCATTTATAATTAAAACAGGCTGTTTAAAACTTTTACTAAGCTCTGACTGGGCTGACTGAGCTACCTTTAGCTGACTATTAGCTCTTGCCTGTACAGCATAAATTCCATTCTTATTTAATCCTGGATTTTCTGCGGTTTTAATAGGAGCGGTCTTCGTAACATCTATATCATTAATGTTCGATTTTTCGATGACATATTTAGGCTCTCTTATTACAGGATTTTCTACAGTGTTAACATCCAACAGTAGGTTAGTCGGCTTTAAGGAATCATTTTTATGT
>CAISYK010000227.1 GCA_903889605.1 uncultured Bacteroidota bacterium | reverse complement strand
GTTTTGCAGGCGGTTTCATTGGTTATTTAGCTCACTCAAAAGATATTTCGTTTGATAATATGAAAAGGGCATTAATTTTTGGCTCTGCAATGGCGTCATTTTGTGTTGAAAAATTCGGCACAGAAAAATTAATTGGTTTAACGCATGATCAAGTAGAGAAGCGTGTTCAGGAATTTGTCGACCTTGTGCAATTTGATATTGCATTGGTATAATCCCATTTCAGTGAAATTTCACTGAAAGATTATTAAGCAGAAGAAAGCGGTATAGTAATTTCTATACCGCCTTTTTTATGTACCTCAGACATTGAATGCTGTCTAATCATGTTTGTTCAGTCATTATGTTAATCAAGTGATATACAGTTAAGTTAAAATAACCACAGAGGTGATGAGAGTATTGGGTTTCACATATAATTCTTTGTATTTCTTAATGCTCTCATTGCCTCAGGGGTAAAATTTATTTTTTGGCTGAACAGCCCTGAGGTCTAATATTGAATATCGGGAAATAATATAAAAGTCATATTTTTACAGCTTCATGAAGTACCTATATATAATACCGCGAACTCTCTGGAAAATATTATATTTTCTCAATTTTTTTCTTGGCCTGGTTATTCTCTATCCTTTTTTTTATATTTTACTTTCAAAAAAAGAATGGTTTTATACCGCATTCCGGTTACAGAAATTTTGGGCGCGGTGGATATTATATGTACCCGGACTATTTGCAAAAATAAAACGTGAAACTCCTGTCGAAAAACTTCCGTCCCCAGCTGTATATGTTGCCAATCATGCATCTTATTTGGACATTGTTTTCAATTACATAGCCGTACCTGATTATTTTGTTTCAATGGGAAAGCAAGAGATAAGTAAAGCTCCGCTGTTCCGTATTTTTTTTAAAGAAATGAATATTTTAGTTGATCGGAAAAGTAATTTTGGCGCACATAAAGCATTTATCCGCGCCGGACTGGAAATTGATAAAGGGCATAACGTTTTTATTTTCCCGGAAGGAGGTATTTCAAGTTCCGGCAAACTTATTAATTTTAAAAACGGAGCATTCAGGCTGGCAATTGATAAACAAGTGCCTATTATTCCAATAACCTATTTGAACAATTGGAAATTACTGCAAAATGGAGGTTTTTTAAAGGTGAAAGGCGGACCAGGTATTTCCAGAATTATAGTACATGCCCCGATTCCGACTGTAGGAATGACTGAAAATGATCAAGTACCATTGCGCAATAAGGTTCGTGCTGTTATTTTAGATGACCTTAATAATTATAATAATAATTAAATTTCAAATAAGGCATCAATATAATTGTGGAACGCAGATGACGCAGACTGATTATGATTAAAAATGATTTTACTTTTAAAGTTCCTAAGGTGATTTAAGAACAAATAAAAGAGCCTGAAATATCCTCCCCCAAGGGGAGGAATTATTAAACATTAAAAAGTATTTGACTTGTTTGCCTGCTTGACTGAAATCCAATAGTGATTAGTGCGTGTTTATAATCCTTAGATTCAGTATGATAGGAGTGGCCTATTTCTTTACAGCCACCCTTTTTCAAAAATATCTTTTGTATGATACGTAATGATAATGTTTGCTCCTGCGCGGGCAAAAGCATACATGTTTTCCATTACAATTTTCTGCTCATCAACCCAGCCGTTTGCCGCAGTCGCTTTCACCATTGAATATTCGCCGGATACATTGTAGCAAGCAATTGGTAATAACGTATTCTGACGAAGATTGAAAATTACATCCATATACGCCAATGCTGGTTTTACCATCAGTATATCTGCACCTTCGGCTTCATCAAGTAATCCTTCGGTTAAAGATTCATTGCCGTTTCTAAAGTCCATTTGATATGATTTCCGATCACCTTTCTGAGGAGCTGAATTAGCTGCTTCACGAAAAGGGCCGTAATAAGCCGAAGCATATTTTATAGAGTAGGACATAATTGCGGTATTCTCAAAACCATTTTTGTCTAATAAACCGCGCATTGCAGCGATGCGCCCATCCATCATATCACTGGGTGCAACCATATCAGCACCAGCTTGTGCATGAGCCAGCGCCATTTTTGCAAGTACTTCCACAGATGAATCATTATGTACATAATCATCATGCAGTATTCCGCAATGCCCGTGTGTTGTATAAGCGCAAACGCAGACATCAGTGATCACATAAACACTTTCACCAAATTTTTCTTTAAGGGCTTTTACTGCTTTTACAACAATAGAATTATTGCTGAAAGAAGAACTTGCATCAACTGTTTTTTGCTCACCTACACCAAATAGTAAAATTTTATTGATACCAATTTTTAAGCCTTTTTCTACATCTTTTACTAACTCATCTACTGAGTAATGATTGATGCCTGGCATTGCTGCAATTGGATGAACAGCATTTTTTCCTTCAATAACAAAATACGGATAGATAAACATATCTTTTGAAAGCTTTGTCTCAGCTATCATTTCACGAACGATGGTGTTTTTTCTTAATCTTCTTGG
>CAISYK010000226.1 GCA_903889605.1 uncultured Bacteroidota bacterium | reverse complement strand
GGGCCTTACAATCCATATCTTAATATGAAAGTAAAGCCTAATAAACTTCAATTAGATGCTGATAAAATAGCAATAAAAAAAGGAAACAAGGCTTATTTGAGACAATTAGGCAATAGCAGAAAGCATTTGTTTGGAAGAAGAAAACCTCCCAAGGCATAACATTAAAAAAAGAAAAAATTAAACAAGGTTTGACATTATATACAGTTTGAAATGTCTTAAAGTAAATTGCTGTCTTAATTATTTTTATGAAAATAGATTCCCTTAATAACGATAGTCAAAATACAAATAAGTGGTATGCCGTGTATACTAAACCACAGGCGGAAAAAAAAGTTTTTGAAAGACTCTCTTTAAAGGGATTTAACGCTTATTTGCCTTTGATCACCAGCATAAGAGAGTGGAGCGACCGGAAGAAAAAAATAGCGACTCCCTTGATTTCATCATACGTTTTTGTAAATACCAGTATGGATGAATTGTTTAATACTTTACAAATCCAGGGGGTTTCAGGAATACTTAGGTATTTAGGGAAGCCGGCAGTAATTCGAGATTATGAAATTGAAAATTTGAAAATTTTAATTAATAACACCGGAGAATTTTCAAATCTTGAAAAATTTTCATTTGAAAAAGGCGAAGAAGTTGAAGTAATAAAAGGACCTTTTAAGGGTTTGATAGCCCAATCTGTTTGTATTCAGGGTAAACACAGAATAATAGTAGAAATTGAATCAATGGGCAGCCTGATGGCCGTGAATGTGCCTTTAACATTCGTGAAAAAAAAGACTGCCATTCTTTCGATGGATAAATAATTCGAACAAATGGGTGAGCGGCGCATCTTCGGCATTATACTGCATTATGCTTCTTTGAAAATATATGCAGTTCCGAAGTTAAATGCGATGAACAGCGATTTTTGATTTTTGCAGTTGACTTTTACATCTTAAATATTTTATTAATCCTTGAATTGAAAAAAGTATTCCTTTGTTCGTCAGATACTTTTTGATTTCTGATACATTAATACTGCCTGTTTCAATTATTGCATCATTAAGCTGCTTAACAGTGATTCCCCATTTCTTTGTCCAAAAACATACCTGATTACTGTTTTCCGGGTAGATTAATTCATGTTTATCTGTCTTGAATAATATCATAGCATTTTTTATTTTTTATTATCCAAAGTTAAATCCTTCAATCCCTTACCGAGTATCTCCATATCATGATTAAACTCCTGTTTAAACTCGTCCCATTTTTCTTGCCCTTCTTCTTTATAATCAACTAATTTTGCCTGCAATTCTATATTTTTCTGATCCAGCCTCTGCAGTCGCTCTAAAAATTCCTCTTTCATCTTTTTGTTTGAATCAGAAATTTTTGTTTTTAATCCATCAATCAGGATTTTATTTTCCTTGATTAACTTTTCAGATTCAGCTACATAGTCCTTTCTCAATTGGCTGAGATCATCCTTAACGCCCAAAACTTTTTCCTGAACATTTTCTGTTTTTTGTTCTTTTGTTGAACATGAATTTATTGAAACGCATATCAATAAGGTAAACATGATTTTTACTGTTTTCAAGATCTTATAATTTTATTGTACAATACTTATTATTACTCACTATATATCATTTGCTGTTTCCTCCGCATTGTACTGTTGGGTACTCCCGCTAATTCCCGATATTTGACAACTGTTCTGCGGGCAATTGTAATTTCTTTGTTCTTAAGCAGCTGCATAATGTTGGTGTCTGACAAAGGTTTAGACTTATCTTCTTTCTTAACAATTTGCTGGATAAGTTCTTGTACCTGGATTGATGTTGATGGTGCCGAATCAGCTCCTTCAGATGGAATAGCCCGCATAAACAAATTTTTTAAACTAAATATTCCAAATGGGGTTTGCACATGTTTGTTGCTTGTTATTCGAGATACAGTACTAATGTCAAATCCTGTAGCAATTGAAATATCCTGAAGTATCATAGGCTTCAGCTCTTTTATATCACCGCTTTTAAAAAAATCAGGCTGCATCCGCACTATCACAGTCATAACACTTATCATTGTTGTTTCACGTTCTTTTAAAGCAACAACAAGTGAATTTGCATCTGTTACTAAATTTTTAAAATAATCTTCTACTTGTTTTTTTTCCGATGGATTACTCGTATTTAATTCTTTAGACATGCTGTCTGTATTAACATGCAGCTTCATAAATTCTGATGAAGTAAGAGAAACATACAATTCATGGTCTTCAAAAGTTACTTCAAAATCAGGAATAATCTGCTCTTTAAGTAATTCGTATTTGTTTGTTTCAGTAACAGGTTTAGGGTTAAGTTTACTTATATATTTAATACAATTCTCAATTTCTTCAGTTGATGCATTCAGCGATGTTTTTATTTTCACGAATTGATGCTGAACAAACGACTGATACTCTTCTTCTAACAAACGAATTGATAATTGGTGAATTCGAGACTCTTTATTTTTTTTACTTTTTAATTGCAGAAGCAGACACTCACGCAGGTCTCTGGCACCGATACCAATTGGTTCGCATGTTTGTAAAGCTGCGAGGGCCTTTTCAATTTCACCTTCATCAATAATTTTTCCATTACAAAACCCGTAATCGTCAGTAACTTCAGATAAAGGTCTTCGTAAATATCCATCATCATTCAATTCATCTATAAGATAGCAAATAATATTATTTAATTCCGTACCCAAATTCAGCATATTGATTTGAGCTTTTAAGTTTTCTTGTAAAGAATAATATTGTACAATGGGAGTTTCGAAATAATCTTCATTACAGGATGCCTGCCTATGATTCTTTTCAAAATAGTCATCATCCGAATCCCATAAAAAATCGTTATCAAATGCATCATCTTCATTACTATTTTCAGGCTCTATTTCCGTTTCTTTTTCCATTTCCAGCACAGGGTTCAATTCTATTTCATTTGCAATATATTCACGTAAAGCATATCCGGATAAATGCATAATATGCATTAACTTTAAATGCTGCTGCGACATATAGTAACCCTGCTTCTGCTGTTGTTTTTGCTGCTGTTTTTGGTGCTGATACTGATTCATAAACTATAAGTTTTTAATACTGTAATTTTATGTGAAATACATATATTCTTTTTTGAAATTGGTGATGGATTTCAGCTTCCCATTAATCTCATATTTCAAAAACTAAATTTTGGCTGTTTTATTTTTTGATAATTTAGAAATTTGGCGGCCTGCCCATTCCGCAATTTTTGATTTATTGTTTTCTACAATATTACTTGTAGATAGTTTTACCAAATATGGCACAATCAATCTTGTAACAAATCCTGAATTTTTAAGCAGAATATTTTTAGTTAGAATATCTGCAATATATCCAAGGGAATTTCCAAGTATACCATTGTCTTTACTCACAAGAATTTTTCCGGCGCTTTTTGTAAGTAATTTTAATGGTTCCAAATCAGCCTTTATTAATTCCAAATCATTTTTAATTTCTGATTCCAGAAATATTTTTCTAAAATGGAGTTTTTTTTGTTCAGACTTTAATTCAGAAAGTGTATTAATTTTCCTCATCGAAATTTATTTTTTTAATCAGATCATTCATTACCGGAGACTTTATCCATTTTTCGCGATTGAAAAATATGATAAGCAGAATAAGAAAATAGAACCCTGCAACATAAAAATAACCGATAAAAGTATTGTCAAAATATACTCCAAGCCATAATGCGGTGCCGATTCCTCCAAATAGTAAAACAAATAATATTAATATTCCGAGAATAACTTTTGAAGCAAGTGACGACAAAACAATTGAAAGCTTACCCTGAACATTAAGTATGCCTATTTGGTATCGGGTTTCCGCATATTCCTTTAAATGATCTAACAATTTTTCTAATTTATTTGCTGCTTCCATAAATTTCTTTTGAAATAGTTAATCCAAAATTACAAAGAGTGGGAGTAAATTGGCAAAATATCAATTTCTAAAATCCAGTAAAAGTTATATTGGATTGATATTACAAAAGATTTCATGTTTTGTAATTTCTAATGCAGCCATTAGAAAATAAATGAAGGTCAATAACATAAATTCTATTGTGCAATTCGTTTTAATTATTTAATT
>CAISYK010000225.1 GCA_903889605.1 uncultured Bacteroidota bacterium | reverse complement strand
ATTTAAATATTTCAAAAATATATAATGATATGAATTAAAAATTTATCACATAACCACAGCGCAGGCCGAATTCTCCTTCTAAACCGTTTGTGATGTTTGGATTCTGAGTCCAAGTATAAGGGTAACCAACTTCAGATGTGGAGGAAGAGGCTTTATATGAATAGTTTCCAAATATTACAGGGGTAGCAACAATTTCGGTAAACAATCTTCCTCTTCCGAGTTTAACATCACCGCCAATACAAAGTTGAGCAGAAAAATTTAAAGAAGTTGCTTCATAAGTGTTTTCCTCAGGTAAGCCCACAAAAGTAACAGTTTGCTTTGTTTTATAGCCCGTTGCTCCGAGCCCTAACTTGCCATACAAGCCTGCCCTGCTATTGACTGCATTGCCCATAAAATAAGAGGAAGCGTTTGCAAAAATATTAGTGTAGAAACCATTTGTATTACCTATTACTGCAGCTCCATAGTTATTGCCTTTCCAGCCTTCAAAATAAATTCTTCCTATATCGCTGCTAATCCCTAAGAGAAGTTTTTTAGTGCGTATTTTATTTGCACAAATACTAAAACCTTGAACATCGCCGTCACGGGCAAAAGCCAAAATAGCTCCTATGCCAATATTAAATGCCGGAATTTTTTCCTCACCGCCAGCGGTGATTGTTTTACCTTCCTGTGCTAAGGCAGCTTGCGCCAGCAATGATGCAGCTGCCAATGTTAAGATTTCTTTTTTCATGGTTTCTAAGTTTTTATTGGGTTCACTTAGTATGATGCTGTTTATTGAAATGGCAGCAGTATCATTTCCATTATAAAGTATTAATGCCGCTTTTGATGTGGCTGTATCTATTGCTAACACTGCGCTTTGTGCAGTTTTATTTTTTTTAAAATAATTTTCAAAACCTCCGGAATTAGTCAGATTTTTATCCAATACTTTTATTGTATCGTAAATTTTTACAGTATCATAAACTGTAATTTTATCATACACAAATATTGTATCCGTCACTTGCCCTTGTATTTTTGCAGACAGCAAGAATAATAATATGAAATAGAATACTTTGTTTTTCATTGTTTTCATTTGTTTAAAAGAGAACAACAAATGTATCGTGTTTGGAGTAAAACTTTTGTCATCAAGAGGAAAAATATTGAGTGATGCATTTTTACGGGTTTACACAAAATTCAAAAGACTTCGCAGAACTCTTATTCTTTTAGAGTGAAGCCTTTACAATAGCCTGCAGCCGTGTAATTTTGGTTTGTGTGCGGTTGGTTCTGAAAATTATTTCATTATTATGTGTCCTTTAATTTTCCGGCCGGATATATTGAGAATAATGCCGCTTCGTATCTGGATGGAAATATATAACTAAAGGCTGCACATCCGGTTGAATTGTTTTTATATCAGGATAAATAGAAAAAAAATCACGAACTAAACTTTTTTCTTGTCGCATATTTTTCAACAACCCTGTTGAAACAAGCTCCTATTGTTAACTCAAATGTAGAATTGTTGTCTGCTGTTTTTTTAAATCCAGGTTTTCTTATATACACAAATTTAATATTCAGTCCACTGCTTATCCGCCTTGAGTATTCAATCCCAATTCTATATCCGAAATAATTTTTTTTATAATCGCTGTTATTATAGTCACTAACATTATGTTTTAATCCATCCGGACGTTCGAAATCAGAAATAATTGGAAGGCCAAACATCAAATCAGCATATAAATTGAGGAGATTTCTTTTACCTATTAATTTGTCGCTCTTGCAATTAATTTTATTGGTTCTGTCAAGTTGTCGTATTAACCCGGTGCCGGCATAAATGCAGGGCACAAACATATTGCTTCCTTTAGTTTCGATATTAGGAATAGAGCCTTCAGCAACCGAACGATGGTAATAGTACGCCCCGCCTCTGGCTAAAAATATTCTTCTCACCAAGGTTTTTTGAAGTGCAGTGTTTTCATTATAGGTGTTATCAGCTGAATTTCCTTCGCCTTTAAATTTTTTTTTATTTTTCTGAATCAATTCATCCTTAATGTGGATACCTATTCCAAATTCAGTATTAAAATAAACTAAAAATTTATCGGAAGATGTACCACTCGGATAATTCCCATCCAAATATGTTTTATATTTCCTGTAACCATAAGGCCTTGTGATATGAAAATATAAACTGCGCCGGTATTCGGTATTCATCAATAGCAAAACATCTACTGAGGGACCCATAGTCGCAAACCGATCAATTTGCCTTACAAGCCGCCTTACCTCTTTATCAGCTATTGGCACGAATTCAGGGAAGGTGAACATGTATTTATTGATTAAAACGGGCTCCACACAAATTGCATTTACCCGGATAAAAAGATTAGGCATGAAATTTTCTTCAACTTCTATCTTGCCGGTTGGGTTATTTGTTGTTTGCGACAAAACGCAATTAACAAAAACAAGATTTAATAATATTATCCATGGGAGATTTTTCATAATTCCTGAGTTTATTGGCTCTAAATAATCTTTAGAGGGATTTATTTTCTTGAACAATAGTTTAGGTAGGGAGCTCTATATATTTTTGAATTAAACAATCGTAGAACGAGTTAAACGATTTTCTTAAAATCATGAGTAAATGTAGAATACTCAAAACTACACATATTTACTGCTTGATTTTAGCGCTATAATTGTTTGGTTATTTACATTTTAATTTTTAGAACTCCTCTTGATTTAGATATTGTTAATTTTGTTGCTTATACTTAAAACACTGTAGTATTCTCAAACCTACAAAGTAAAAGGATTACTGGACTATCATTTTTTTACTTACCACATTCTTATTCTCACCAGTAATCATTACAAAATAAATGCCTTTTGCCTGATCACTGATATCAACTAGACCATCTGTACCCGCTCCAAAAGAAGAGGTAGAAGACCATACGCATTCCCCTACAACGTTATAAACTTCAACTTTTGAAACATCCAATAAACTTGAAACGTGAAACTTTCCATCATTGGGGTCGGGATAAACAATCATGTTATCTCCCTTAGCAAGTTCATTGAGGCCGGTAAATATTTGGTATTGGCTGTAAACTGTTTTATAATAATTTATTAAAGTACTTGTAGTATCGTCCCAATGTTGTTCGATATCTTCAATTATATTATTATTTGCATTGTATTGCAAAATATCTTTTTGTTCATAGGTAGTTACATAAGTTGTTGCAGGTTTTGATTGTTCAAGATAATCAGTTTGATTTCCAAAACTATCATATGTAAAATTACCTTTTATTGTATCCTTCCATAAAGGGCCATCTGGCACTTGATAAATATAACTTGTTAGTGAACTATATTCACTAAGTATTCCATACCATTGATGCCAAACCATATTAATATGCTTTGTTTCATTTTTCCAAGTTGACCCATTCCAAGAATATCCTGTCCTTTCATTTACTTTACCATTAACATATGCATATTCGTATTTATTTACATTAGCCCAAGTACCGTTCCATGTTTGGGATGTTTCAACAGTCAATTGACCACCGCTCCAAGTATACACGAATTTCCCTATATTATCCCATGAAGAGCCGTTCCAATCTTGATTTATAAGCTCAGTTAAATTATTATTTACATCATAGGTAAATAGTCTATTGGAACCATGATTCCACAAATTCGTTCCATTATTCCAATTATAATAAGCATATTGCTCTGTTAGATTACCATTTACATCGTATATATAAGAATTTAAATGATTCAATACCCAAGCAGTCCCATCCCAATACATAGAAGTATCAGATGTTTCATTTCCATTTCCGTTATAAACATAGACTGTTTTGTTATTGTTTAATAAGGTATAATCATAAGCTAGTTTTAGAATTATGTTACCAAAGCTGTTATATTTATTAAGTACGGTATCCCAGAATAGCCATGCATTAGCTGTGGCATCCCAGCTTGAGTGTTCTTCCTTACCGGCCCGATATAATAGAGTATTAATATCTCGACTTGAACTTGTATGGTTTTGTTTAATGCTATTATTAGGTAAAGGTAAAAGATGGTGTTTTTTATTTTGTGCATTGGTGCTCAAGCCAAAGAAAGCGAGCATTAAAAATAAAAGCAGTTTTGTTTTCATTGAGTTAAAGTGTTAAGATGGGTTCTAAAAATTACTTTTTTTATTTTGATTTTTAAAAAATCGTATAACCCGTTAAACGATTGTTTAAAAATCCAGGCAAATTAGTAATGTTTAAATTAGGTTGAGCGGACTTAAAAATTCATTGCATAGCCAAAGCGCAAACCAATTTCTCCTCCTGAACCATTCGATATGTTTCTTATGCCGGTTCTTGTTTCTGGGTATGGACTGGGAGGAGGTGGAGTGGGATCAATTGATAATGTATTGT
>CAISYK010000224.1 GCA_903889605.1 uncultured Bacteroidota bacterium | reverse complement strand
TTTAAATCATTAACCAGATAATCGCAGTCACCGCTGCGGAATGAAATATAATTGCCGTTTGAGTAAGGAGCAGAATCAGTCCAGCTTCCAACTAGCGCATCGTTTACATACACATCCATTTTTCCGGAAATACGGTCGTACAATACCTTATAATCATACCAAATGTTGTTATTCATAGTTACCGCGGCGGTGTAAACGGCACTTCCAAAACTATTATTCGCTGTTTTGTAAATCTGCATCTGGTTTTGGTCTGCTCTGAACCATACAAAATAGGAATTCCCGCGGTTAGTCTGTGCTGCACTGTCGCAGAAAAAATGAAATCCCGCACGCCTGTTTGTCCCTGTCCCTGTTATTTTTCCTCTCCAATTGTATAAATACCTGTTAGATAAATTCTGTTTTAAAGGCGCATAAATATTTGTATTGGTATTTGCCTGGTCGCTTTGTTCTAAGAATCCTCCGTTAATAGCCCATGTACCGCTTCCAACTGTCCAGTCAGGGTGAACAGCATTGTCGAAATTATCGCTGAAAAAGCCGTTGCCGTTGTTGGCTCTCCATTCTGTTCCATTATATTCCAGTACCTGATAAAAACTTTTTTCAATACCAGAACCGCCTGAATTGTCAGTATCTGTAAAGCTAGCTGTAAAATTTTGGGTAACCCAATTCGCAGGAGCTGCAACCTGAGTAGTAGGAATTATATTGTCGCTTGCGCAATTCCATATTGCCTGCCATCCGCTTAACTGAGTTGCATTATCCGATTTAAAACGAATAGTTAAAGAAGGCCCGGTTGATGTTATTGTTCCCGGACTGTTAGTTCCTGAATAAATACCAACCAAGGGTGATGAAGTATTCGGCCCATTATAAACCCAAAGCGTATCAAAATTTAATTCTGTACTAAAAGAGGTGAAATTAAGTGTTACACTAGATGCATTTGCTGGAGCAATTGTGTAGGTGTAATTTTCATTAGGATTATAATTTCTATTTGGCCCGCCCATATCATAAATGGTATCTGTGCATGGTACAACAGCGCAATCAGTAAATTTGCTTTGAATTAAATTCCAGAAATCACTGTAGCCGTCATCATAACCTAGGGCCCATATACCGATACCTCCGATACCTTGCTGATTAACAATATCAAATCGTTTGCCCATGCTGTATTCATCATCAATAAAACATTGCCACCACTGCCCGCTTCTCTGCGAAGGATACCATGTAGAATAACTATTTATATCCCATTGCCTGGTGTTGTAATACCCATTTGTATTTGCTCTATAGTTATTGTAGAATACAGAATTAGTGCTTCCTGTAGTGGAACCGGGAATGGTACTACCTGATGTAGACCATTCACGGCCATAGTAAGGCAGCCCTAATAATAATTTTGAGTGGGACGCGCCTTTGTTCAAATAAAAAGAAATGGATTTATTAAGAGTATAATTATAAGATGTTTGAAAATTATAAAGCGGGTCTTCAGGTCCTGCTGCTGCACTTCCGCTGTAGTAATAATCATAACCCATAATGATAAATAAATCGACATAAGGATTTAGCGCCGGCATGTTAAACACATTACTCCAATCAACTGCATATAAAGCAATACTCACTTCCGAACCAGGTACAGCAGCATGCATTTGACTGCAAAGGTCAATCATGAAACTTGTGAAGCCAGCGCTGTTTGAAGCTCCCATCCCTTCAAAATCAATGTTTACGCCATGTGCATTACGCGATTGAACTAAATTTATTAAATTAGTAATAAGAGTTTGCTGGGCTGTTGAACTTGCGAAAAATGCTGTATGTCCGCTGAATAAAGTTGCGCATAAAGTAACATTCACGCCGTTTGCCTGGGCATCTGCAACTACTTGTGCCGTAGCCCATCCATGAGTATTACTTGCATTTCCGTTTGCAGAATTTACCTCGTAGGCAAAATAACATAAATCAGTTAAACCTGCCCAATCGTAATTAGTCTGCAATCCGTTGCTCCAATATGGATGCCAACCGTAAACACGTTTATTTAAATTACAGGTTCGATTGTTTTTTGCAGTAAAACTTTTTGTCTTTCCTGTCTGCCCCATTCGCAAACTATCCCACTGAGCGTCTGTGTTTAAATTATAGTGAGCATATTTTTCAGCTTCTTCCTGATGAATAGATTTATGAGGCTGTTCTATATCGTTTTCATAAGTAATAGAGCTGCCATTTTGAGCAGGACTTAGGACTGAAGTGTTTTTTGTGGCATTGATTTGAGAAAAAGAAAAATTCAAAATGAAAAATGCCAAAAATGTAAATATTTTTTTCATCGTTAAAATGTTTTATGTTTTTGATGGTTAGACAAAAAAAATCCTGTTGATTTTCAACCCTCTCCTACCCTTCTTAAACATTTCAGGCATTAATCAATAATTATTAGGATGTTTAATCGCAATTAATAAGAGTTTTAAACCTGTCGGCAATTACCAAATCTTTAGACCCAGCTGTGTAAGTATAAAATCCTTGTCCGGATTTTGTACCTAACTGACCTGCCATTACCATATTTACGAGCAATGGACAAGGAGCATATTTGGGATTTCCATAACCATCCTGTAATACCCGCAATATTGATAAACAAACATCTAAACCAATAAAATCGGCCAATTGAAGCGGCCCCATTGGATGAGCCATACCTAATTTCATTACAGTATCGATTTCTTCAACACCAGCAGTACCTTCATGAAGTGTAATTATTGCTTCATTTATCATTGGCATTAATATTTTGTTTGCAACAAAACCCGGGTAATCATTTACTTCAACAGGAACTTTTTTTAACTTTTTCGATATCTCCATAATTAAACTTGTTACTGCATCAGAAGTGGAGTAACCACGGATAATCTCAACTAATTTCATTACCGGAACAGGATTCATAAAATGCATTCCAATTACTTTATCAGGGCGTTTGGTTGCAGCGCCTATTTTAGTAATGGAGATTGAGGAAGTATTACTTGCAAAAATAGTTTCCGGCGAACAAATTTTATCCAATTCACGGAAAATACTGAGCTTAACTTCAACATTTTCTGTTGCTGCTTCTACCACTAGTTCAGCATTTTTTAC
>CAISYK010000223.1 GCA_903889605.1 uncultured Bacteroidota bacterium | reverse complement strand
TCCGTTCAATACCATTCGATTACTCAAATAGCACCGAGAGGCGGTTTACAGCCTCCGCTTGCACAGCGACTGTGATAGACCTACTATCATCTTTTATACAACATTCGTTACTGCTACAACTCAGTAACAATTCACGGCACACCAATCCATAACGCGGCCATAACAATGAAATAACCTGCAATTTCCAAAATATTATTTTTTCTCCTTCTTCAAGGTTTCAAGCTCCGTTTTCACAGCTTTTACATCCTCTTTAAAGGTATTGTTTTCAATTTTCAACGCACTTACTTCTTTCTGCAATACTTCAATCTCATCCTTTAAAAGTAAATACCCGGAGTAGACAACTTTTAGAGTATCTGTCTTCTCCGGGTATTCGGTATTTACTTTTTTTGAACTTACAGCGTTGGAAGCTGTATCCTTTTTAACAAGGCTGACGTCTTTATTTTGTGTCGTACCATCCTTTACCCCTTTGCTTGTATTAGTAGTATTAGCGGGAGAAGCGGAAGACACTTCAGTCGGATCTAGTTTTTTTTTAAAGTTTTGATGAAAGCAACTAATTGCCAACGTTCAGTATCGCTTAATTTTTCTTTGAAAGCAGGCATTGGTTTTCTTCCTTCAGTAGTTTTATAAAAAAGAGAACCATCCGTTTGATCCTGAACTTCTTTGCTTGCAAAATCTGCAATTGAAATTTCAAGTTTTTCAGCTTTAGGACCATCTCCGGCACCTTTTACACCGTGACATGATTTGCATTGCTGAGCCCAAAGGTCTTTACCTGCTTTAACTGCAGCGTCATCACTTTTAACAGCGCTTTTCTTTTTAGCATCTGCTTCCGGAGCTTTCCATTCTTTTCCTTTTGGCTTATCTTGCGCACTTGCTGTGCCTAAAGAAAGCGTTACAAGAACGCCCATTACTAGAGCCATTTGACTAATTGTTTTCATAGGGATTGTTTTTTTAATTAATGGTTATAAAAAATTATTATTTGGTGTACTGAAAAAAAATTAAGAAATGCAAAACTAACAAATTTACTAATACCGCTTTTTATTTTTTGATCTTGCCGGCTTTTTTTATTCTAACAAGTGAAAATATTACATAAAACAAAGTACCCCATACTACCATTATAATCACTCCTGCAGCAGATAAAAGGTATATTGGTGCTCTATCTCCAGTTGCTGACAAAGAACGTTTACTCCATTCTTCTTCTTGATCACTCACGGAAATTATAGTTCCCCATTTAACAGAGTCTTTAGATTCAAAACTTCCGTATTTTTCATTGTCTTCCACTTTCGCTGTTACAACTATTGTGCCATTGCAGTCTCCGGGCAATCCTTTCGGGAAATTTATAAACGCCTCGCCTTTCTCATCAGTTGTTACAGCCTTTCCATTAGCAATTAAAGGCAGCATACTAAAAAAACGTTTCGCATAAAATTTAACCTCAACTCCTTCAACAGGCTTTTGTCCCGCTTCAATGATTGCTTTGCATACTTTTACGCCGTCAGTTTCAGAAAAAGTTATCTTCATCACTGCCGTAGCTGGTTCTGCTTCTTTTTCTACTTTTGCTTGTTTAGCTCCTGCAAACAAACTTATCGGTAAAGAAAAAACGACTGCTATGAGAAGTTTTCCTAACCATTTGTATTTTAAATTATTTGTCATACTTTTTCATTTTTAAGTTTATCCAAGTCTTCTACTTCAATTCCTTCATTTTCTAAAGTTTCCCAAATAGAGATTATTGGAAACAACCTTGAGAAAATTGTTATAATTAATAATACCCCTGCCAATGATGCAGATACTATGGCTACCTCAACCCATGATGGAAAATAATTTATCCATGATTCGGGTACATTTTGGATTGGTAAATAAGGATGAACCAATATTGGAGTAACAATCAGGTAACGTTTTACCCATGCAAAAACAACTACTGGAATTGCAATCAAAGTTACAGGTAAAGGTTTTCTCATCGGTTTAAACAATAGTAAAACCGCAGGAAGCGCCATTCCCAATATCTGTGCTGACCAATACAGTCCTGCAAATTTTCCGGAAAAAAGATCTGTTAATAATCTGGCTTCAGGTCCTCTCATTTTATAGTATGGAATAAAATATTCATTGATATTAAAATATGCATAAACACAGCATAAAAAAACTAATAATTTACCCATGTTGCTGAAATGCACCTCTGTCAGATACTTTTCAAGATGATATACTTTTCTGAAAATGAACATACCTATGATAACACAAGCTGTTCCTGCAAGGAAAGCGCCAGCCACAAAGTATGGTCCGAAATTAGTACTGTCCCAGCCCGGACGTAATGTAGTTGCGAATAACCATGATGTTACAGTATGAATTGAAATGGCCAGAGGAATAATTACAACGCATAACATAGTGATGCTTTTCTTCATAATTTTCCACTGATCTTCGGTTCCTGTCCACCCCAAGGCTAAAAATTTATACATCCATCTTTGCCATTTTGGTTTATTTGTTAATGTGTCTCTGCAGATAGCTATACCCGGCAGTAACGGCAAATACAGCAAAAGAACACTTGTTGTCAAATAAGTAGTTACAACAATTACGTCCCACAAAATAGGGGACTGAATACGCGGATGCAGGAATAGATTTAATATTCTATCAGGGCGTCCCATATCTATAATTATAATTAATCCTGCCCATATAACACCCGCAACAGCAATGATTTCAGCAATTCGAGTTATTGGTCTGTACCAGGTAAAATTGGTGAGACGGAGAACAGATGAGATCAAAGCACCTACTAAACTTATAGCAACAAAGAAAACAAAATTCGAAATGTAAATTCCCCAGGTTGCATAATCACGCAGACCGGTTACAATCAAACCATGTTTCAATTGAAGATAATAGGCAAAACAGCCAATAAGCAAAACAGCTGCTAAGAAGGCTACCCAAAGGTTAGCCAATATTCCAGCTTTTTGTTGGAGTGGCCGAAGGATATCAGCCCGCATTTCTTCCCTTCTTATCGTTTGTTTCTCGACAATTTCAGGAGTTAATATTTCATGTTCTTTCATATTTATATAATTTATTCGTTTATTTTGATATTATTCCGCCCAGCTAATTTTTTTTACAAAAAGGCTATTTCATATCATTTAAATAATTTTATAATCTTCGGTGTTATGTTTTACCGTATCTTCTTCAAAAGGGAAGTTGCGGTT
>CAISYK010000222.1 GCA_903889605.1 uncultured Bacteroidota bacterium | reverse complement strand
TTTTAATCAATACAAATATTTTGGCGGAGAAAATCAATTTTCAAAAAAAGAAATTGACGATTTAATTGAAAAATGTCATACTGCATTATTATTTGAGACGACTGCAGATAAAACAGTTTCAATTAAAAATATGGGAAGCACAGTTAATACTGAATATGCAGAGTATGCACCTTTAATTCCAGCGGATGAAAATTTTATGATTTTCACGTCCAGAAGAAAAAATCCAATATGGCAAAAAACCGATCCTTTAGGTGATTATTTTGAAGACATTTATATCTCAAAAAAAGATGTTGCTGGAAATTGGACTGCTCCGAGTATGCTTGATACGAATGTAAATACTTCTGTACATGATGCCGGCACTGGGTTGTCAGCGGATGGTGAAAAATTGCTTCTGTATCGCACAAGCAAAGATTTAAAAAGCGGAGACATCTATGAAAGTTTTTACAGCAGCGACAAATGGTCAAACCCTGAAATACTTAGTTCAATTGTAAATTCACCTGATTATCTTGAAACAAGTGCATGCTATTCTCCAAGCGGCGACATGATTTTCTTTTCAAGTAATAGACCCGGAGGTTTCGGAGGAAAGGATTTATATTTTTCAAGAAAATTACATAATGGTAAATGGGGGAAACCATTTAATTTGGGTCCTAATATTAATACTGAATACGATGAAGACGCACCATTTGTAGACCCATTAGGTAATATTTTATTTTTTAGTTCCGAAGGGCATAAAAATATGGGCGGATATGATATTTTTAAATCAACTTTTAATGAGTCAGGAAGTTTTGATGAACCAATTAATTTGGGCAGTCCGGTAAATACAGTAGATGATGATATATTTTTCGTAATGAATACAGATGGTTCAAAAGGATATTTCTCTTCTGAAAGGGAAGGAGGTTTTGGATTACAAGACATTTATAGTGTTACTTTTCCTGTAACTGAGGTTCCTTTAAGCGTTTATAATATTCATGTTGTAGACGAATCAAGCACAATTATTAAGGATGTAGAAGTAAAAGTTATTAATTTAGAAAATGAATCAACTTATGGGATATATAAGGCAAATGACAGAACAGGAAAAATATTAGTCATTTCAAAAAAAGATAAAGAATACCGGATTATTATTGACGCACCCGGATTTGAACGATTTGTTACAAATACTATTTTTGATAATAATGTAAACATTTTATATAAACTTACAAAAATTAAATAGAGTGAGCTTATTCCTTGAATCACCTGAGTCTGTCAGCATACTCGATTCTTCAGAAGAGAAGATGCGGGGTTTTAAAAAAGATAAAGAAAAAATGAAAGAGATAAAAGATAAAGTCAGCATTAAACCTCCCGCAATATCCATCTTCTCCTTAGGAGCAGGGATAAATTCAGAGGCTTTTTTACGTCTTGTTATTTTCAATTTGAGGAAAGGATTAAGTATTGGTGCTGTCCTTATTATTTTCTTTACCGCTCCTGTTTCAAAAGCGCAGGATATGCACTTTACTCAATTTTTTTCATCACCATTATATCTCAATCCGGCATTTGCAGGAGCAAATGTTTGTTCAAGAATTTCTACCGCCTATCGAAATCAATGGCCGGGAATTTCTATGACCTATAAATCATATTTGTTTTCGGCAGACCATTATTTACAAAGATTCAATTTGGGAATTGGATTATTATTCGGAAATGATGTTGCTGGAACTGGAGAATTGAAAACTACAACAATAAGTCCAATGTTTGCTTATGAAGTGAAAGTAAATAGGAAATTTGCCATGAGATTTGGTCTTCAGCCGGGGGTTGGAGTAAAAAGCATTAACTTTAATGCGTTAATATTCGGTGATCAAATTGCTCGCGGAGGTAATGTAGCTACACTTGAAACTCCAACCCAAACAAAAACATATTTTGATATTGGAGCGGGAGCATTATTTTATACAAAGGTGTTTTGGGGCGGGTTATCTGTTTACCATCTTACCCGGCCTGATGTAGCGCTTATGGGCAATGGTGACGGCCTTTTACCAATTAAATATAGCGCACACGGCGGAGCTAAAATTGTTTTAAATCCTAAAATGAGGAATCTTTATGAGCAGAGGTCTTTTTCACCAGCCTTTAATTACCGCGGACAAAAAGAGTTTGACCAGCTTGACATAGGATTATATTTTACCCAATATATAATAAATTTAGGCCTTTGGTACAGAGGAATACCTTTATTTAAAGCATATAAGCCAGGTTATAGTAATAATGATGCTGTCGCGCTTATATTTGGCATAAAAACAGATAGGTTGAATATTGGATATAGTTATGATATTACTATCTCAAAACTTAATAGTCTTACTCAGGGTGCTCATGAAGTAACTCTTTCTTACCAATTATGTAAATTCAAGAAAAAGAAAAAATCACGATTAGTAATTCCTTGTCCTAAATTTTAATCAATATTTAATTTTTGTTTTGAGTCCAGTCCCTTTCAGCACCATACTGATGGATTATTTATTAACATACTTCAAATTAGATTCTTTAGCGGAATTAAGGCTAAACCGCAATTTTTGCTTATAAGTGCGCCCTTATATTGTACCAATAAAATATGGGCATTCCATTTATAATTGTTTAGTTTTTGTTATTAACTTTTTTAACAAAAGAATAAACAATAAGCAACCTTATAACGATTCATTTCGTAAACGGCCTAAATCTTTTTAATGAACCGCAAGCTATCTATTGGTATTGAAACTTTTCTTCTTCTCATAGTTCATAAAGCATTATGAACATTAAGTGACCTGCTTTTGAAAATACTCACCGCTGATAGGCAAATTTCAAAATGTTATAAGACATTTAGAATTTGCGTGTTAGAAAAAACAAATAAGGCTTCAAATATTTAATAAAATTTGAATTTATACAAACTGCCTATCCGTTTCGGTCAAGTAGAAAAAAAAGAAAATGTCCGTGTCCCTTACTCTGATTGAAAAGAATTATTAAAATCATTATAACTTGTTACATTGCAAAATGCTAATAAAATCAAGGTAAAGTAAATTAACTTGTCTTAAGCAGATAAGCAGTTTATACAATTTTCATTACGTACGTAAATACTAAATATAAAAAGGAAAATACATTTCGATTTGTTAAACAGCAATCAAATATTGAAAAACAGTCATACATTAATCTTATTTTTACTATGATTGTTAAAAAGGGACAAAAGTAATGTGTGAATATTGTAACTTGTTATAAATATTATGTAACACAAAAATGTTTACAAGTTGGCAGCTTTGCTTATCTTAATTGAATAATAAATTTTTTATTAAAAGTGTTTCAGAATGACTAAAATTTTTAATAACTATAATAAATGTTTTTTTTTGATTGAAAGTCTAGGGAAATTAAAAGATGGCTGTGCTGATGTGTTGTTAAAGCTTATTACTTTATTTTTACAACAAAAACATATAAAAAACATAGAGTTTTATGAAAATAGAATGTTATGAAAAACCGACTGGATATATGGTTTATGTGTTTTTTTCTCAGCATCTCCTCACTTGCTTTTTCATCACATATAGTCGGAGGTACTTTAACTTATATTTACAATGGCGGTTCAAGTTATACAATAACACTTAAATTATTTCGTGACTGTGCTGCTGGTACCACCGCGTTTGACCCAAATGTGACAATAAGTGTATGGGGATTTGATGGTGCAGTTTTCTCGCCAAGCAGGGATATTACTATTGCCCTTGGAGCGGTTACCTTAGTTCCTCCAATTCTTCCTCCATGTGCAATT
>CAISYK010000221.1 GCA_903889605.1 uncultured Bacteroidota bacterium | reverse complement strand
TTCGCCATTCTGCTTCGGTGGCGCTGTGGCCTTTTGCTTTTCCGCCCACTCCTTCGCTTGGCGTTTGAGTACCTTCAGGTACTTCGTTACGTAAAGCTGTTTCTCTTGCTTGGTTGCCATGCTCTATGAATTTTTTAACCAGTTCAAATTCTCCTTTGTCAAAGATATATGAAATATCCTTTCCTTTCCGATGAAACAGTTCTTCCGGTGCCTTGGGCTTTTATTTCAGTTTGTTTGTGATAATCCTTCAGGGTACCTGCCTTATTAACCGTATGCAACTGCCATATAACGTATGATCTCTGGCTGGTGGTGCAATGTATTCAACAACTGAATATAGGTGCCTGAATCGGGCAGGGAAGATAAGGGTGTGCTGATTGAATTGAATTGGTTTTGAATTTCGTAAAGGGGTGCCCGGTACTTCGCAGAATCGGGTTTTCGATTTCGGGGGTGGGGGTGGCTGAAGTTCTATTAAATTACTTCGTCCAGACAAAAACAATTTAAAGTTTTGGTCATTTGGTACACTGAACCTTATAAGTCACCCTCCATTGATCACATTGACCAGTAAAACCATCTCTACCAATGCAATTCTTTGTACCTGCATCGAAAAATTCAGCCCCGGAATACCCCCATGCTTGACATCTTGATATTGCATTTCGTTTTGCGGCCTCCCACTGAATTTGTGGGACTTCTAATTCTGTGTATTCATAACTCATAGTGAGGGTTCCGTCTGAACGGCTCCCGTCTGTTACCTGCAAATACTTTACAGTCGTACAACTGGAAAGTGCTGCTAATGATAAAATGAAAATCACTTTTTTCATAATGAAACTATCGGTATTATTAAAAAAATTGAAATAATTTACCTTTTGGGTACATAAACTTTTTTTCCTTTGTCATTTTGATAATACTGGCCTCCCTTCGGCCCCGACTGAATTGTTTTCCCTTGGCCGTAATTAGTCGCAGCAGGGGAATAATCCTTTGCTTTTGTTCCAGATTTGCCGGTATATGTATTTTTATTTGAGGTTGTGGAATAATTGTCGTGGTTCGTCTTGTTGGTCTGGGTTTTATAATGTGGCTGAACGGAAGTCCCGTTTTTCTTTGTGTATCCGCTTTGATAGCGGGAATTTGGGTTAACTTGTGCTGAAGATGGAGATGTAATTAAAATTATTACAAATATTAAAAGTATATGTCTCATAATGTTTTGATTCAAACTTGGCTGTAAAACGATAAGTTCATTTCATCTCATTAACTATTTTGTATGCTTCAAGTATTGCGATACATTGATTATTGCCTAATTCCGCTCCTTTTTTTAAATCATTGAAATAACCTGGTTGGTCTCCTATATCCTTTTTCAAAGACGATCTTAAGAAATACGCTACGCCTGCACCATCATTTTCATCCTTCTTGATCGACAATTCTATGACCTTAGTGAAGCATTCTATTGCCTTATATTTATCTTCTAAAAATGTATCGTAAACCCATGCCATCCCGTAATAACAATCGCCATTATCTGGGTCTTTTCTTAATACAAAATCATAGTCATCAAGTGCTTTTTTATAATCACCTAACTGTCGATATTCAAAGGCACGTTCAATATACGCATCTAAATAGTTTGGGTCTTCTTGAATTGCCAAGTTTGCATAATACAATGCTACATTGTAATTCTTCTGTGATCCTGCATCTTCTGCTTTA
>CAISYK010000220.1 GCA_903889605.1 uncultured Bacteroidota bacterium | reverse complement strand
TGGTTCACCGGGACGGAGTGCTGGTACTGTTCCTGCTACTCCTGCATTACCTCTTTTAAATTGAAGTATTGGTGCAGGCATCTTTTTTTTATTACACTATGATAATATTTAGATCACTAAAAAGTCCCAGCATCGAGGTCAACTTTATTGTCTAAATCAACTTCTAATTGATCACTGAAAGTAGTTGGAATGCCTGGGGAAATTGGTTCTGTAGCAGCAGCGGAAAGAACTGCATCCGGATTTAACTCAAAAATATATCTCAAAATGCGACTTCGGTTTTGTCGGTATTAGCTTATGTTAGGCTTCGGTTCGGTATGAATGTACCTACATATGTCATTATTGTATATAAAATGTGTCTTACAGAGGTTCCATTTAAACTGGGCGCGGAGCCGACAGTTTATTTCGTCACATTTATTCCGATAAACTAAATCTCGACATGTTTGTTGCTTATTAAATATATATACTTAAGAAAAAAATTATATTTAGTGTTAAAAACAATGAAAATATACGTAGCAAAAAAATATCTAGGCATCTCTTATATGCGAAAACTAACACCATTGCGATCACGGCCACCAAGACAAATTGTGGCTTCACCATCACATATTACGGATACAATCATTTTAAATTCGAGCCGTATTATTGGCAATGGCATAGTAATGTTTACATTCATTTACACAACATTGAATTGGTGGCATTACAAAACATTACGAGAGAAAAATGAAAAACTCAAATGAAAAACTCAAAGCTGTTAATCAACAACACATAGGTGGTGGAATTGTCATTTCTCCATTAGAATAAGAAAAAACGAGATAAGAAACGATTTGTATTAAATCAATTTCATAATATAAAAAAGATGGGGTCTTGGTGATATGAGGATAGATAGTCAGATAAAAATTGAAAAAATGATATTTAAAGCAACAATATCATAATATAAGGCAGTTCAAGGAATATGAGTTTATTCGACAAGCTCCCATTGGATATTACGGACATCATATACAAAGCATCCTTAGAAGATCATTTTAAGGAGTTCCATTCGAACTTCATTGCATTTCATTTGAAATGTGCCCAGCGTCGGTTGACCTACCGTTTTATTCGGTTTCGCAAGTTTGATAATTTTATCAATGAAATGATGCGCTTGTATGCCATCATTGAAGATGGCAAAATCACGATGCAGGGGAAACAAGATAACATATTTTACATTTATGTAGCTTGTAAATTGGTAGACTATAATGTCAAACTCCTCAAAACGATAGGAGCGAATTCACTTATTATTCACATCCATGGATATGTTTTAATAACGGCATAAAGGAAGGACCACATATAAAATAAGAAAAGAATTAGAAAAGTTTTTTCTTGTGAGTCTTTGGGAGTGTCTTATTTGCAAAGCCTCATAGCTCGGAACATGTTCAACAAAATATTTATTAATTCATATTGAGATGATCATAGACTAATTCTTGAAAGTATTGTATTTTAGCGGAATAACTAATAATTATATCAGTTCCATTTTTATCATTTGAGTAAAAACCAACATTAGACATACATTGTGGGATACTCAATGGTTTCCTATCTTTATTTAAATAAAGATCCTCGCTTAAATTGGCACTATTAAGAATTGCAACAAGTTGTTTAATCTTCATCTGGTACCCATGCTCAGATCCAGTATTCCAAGTAAATACTGTAAAACACTTCATAAATTTAAAGAACGAATTGCATAGTTCTATACGTTCATCAAAGCGCGATCCCATAATCTTGATTTTTTTTGGATTTTCAGGAAGGACGATAAGGTTTTTTGTTATTTTATCCATTAGATCGATTAGTCTGTTGGAATATGAATTGA
>CAISYK010000219.1 GCA_903889605.1 uncultured Bacteroidota bacterium | reverse complement strand
CCGGAAATCACAAAAAAAGAGGGGTAGAAATTGGAGCGAAAAAGGGTGGTTCAACATCCTCGGAATAGGTGGTTCAATATGCCTCGGAAAAGTGGTATAGCTTGGTCGGAATGGGTGGTTCAGTTTCATCGGTATAGACACCTAATTTCATTTGCCTTCTTATTGTAATATGTTATCCTGTTGCGCGGTGATGAAAATTTTTGATTAATCCTTTTTTTAAAAAAGTCTTCACCTGTTAGTTTATCTTTACCCGTTTCCATTTTATTATTTTTTTCGTAAAAGTAAATTATGTGTTTAAGAAAGCAATAACCTGACGTTTTAATGCGTATTCATGTGTTTTCAAAAGCATTGTGTGTATGTTCATGCGTTTTCAATTCCGTTTCAAGCCTCTATGATTTGTTTTTATGCTAATTTAACACGTATTCATTTTCGATGCAGACACATCAAAAAGTTGACATAAATCTAATACTGTTTATTATACCAATGCAAGTTTTAGATTGTTAGGAAATTGCATAACACATGTAAACGCCTACAAACAATAAGTTTTGTGTATATTACTGCGGATGTTATTTTATAAAAGCACAAATTGAAAAACAGTATTAATTAAGTTTAAAGTGGTTTAATTATATATAGACCATTATCTTTTTTGTCAATTTGATTAGTGACATTGTAATAATATTTTGCGAATTGCTTAGCCTTATTTGTTCCCATTTTTATATGAACATTTACTGCGATTAATTTTATCTTCCGATACAAGCCTAAATATGAATATTCGGAACAACATTCTGTTAGTTGTGTTAATATTTCATTGTGTATTTCGGCGGAATAATCGCTTGGTGCTTTCATCTTATAATCAGGTTAGTTTATTTTTCAAAAAGGTAATGGCAAATTATGTATTTAGAAGTTCAGTTCATATTCTAAGTCAATCTCTATCTTTTAAGACATAAGTCGCATATTCGTTTAATTTATCGGCAAGGCCGCCATCTTTAAGTTTCACCATACCAAGTCTTGCGCCTTTGTAATTACTTTCCCTTCATTTTTTGTAATTTTTTTTTCTTCTAAATCAAATAGCCCTTTCCACCCTCCAATTATCGTATTATCCATCATCTTCATTGAGGCTTCCTCACCTGCCTCAGCCAATTTTTTAAGAGCTGTTTTAAGGGCGGTTTCACTTTTCCCCATCCAGTGTTTTTCTTTCAGGAGAGTGCTCCATTTTACATTAAATGAGTTTGAATTAAATGGAAGAATTAATTTTTTATTTTTATTATTGTTATTGATGTTTTCATTGTTGTTTATGCCTGTCTGGTTTTCCGTTTGGTGTTTTTTTGCTTTACTATTTGTTGTGCCATCTGCCTTATTTACCATCTGATATTTTTCGTAATTGGTTAATGAAATCAAAGTAGTTATGTTGTTTTTTTGTCTTGTTATTTGCTTAGTGTATAGTTACCCATCCATTCATTAGCTGTATTATTAATTCATAGATAATTCGGTTGATTGTGGCTTGCTTCTTCCTTTTCTATTTTGTTCACATAAGTAGCATATTAGTTAAATTTATCAGCAAGGTTGTCGCTTTTAAGTTGTCATCACTATCTCAAGTCTATCGCAGTTGTATATACTCCTCTTTCATTTTTTGATGATTTTTTTGCTTCTATATCAAATAACCCTTTCCACTCTCCAATTATCGCATTATCCATCATCTTAATTGCGGTAAATTCACCTACTTCAGCCAATTTTTTAAGAGCTGTTTTCAGAGCGGTTTCACTTTTCCCCATCCATTGTTTTTCTTTCAGGAGAGTGCTCCATTTTACTTTAAATGAATTTGAATTATATGGAAGAATTAATTTTTCTTTATTATTATTGATGTTTTCATTGTTGTTTA
The DNA here is from genome assembly GCA_903889605.1 of uncultured Bacteroidota bacterium. GTDB lineage: Bacteria > Bacteroidota > Bacteroidia > 2-12-FULL-35-15 > 2-12-FULL-35-15 > 2-12-FULL-35-15. The sequence goes on along the minus strand of CAISYK010000219.1, from coordinate 1,687 downwards.
TGCCCGCGTGGTTTTTCGTTTGGTGCTTTTTTGCTTTACTATTTGTTGTATCGACTGCCTTATTTACCATTTGATATTTTTCGTAATTGGTTAATGAAATCAAAGTAGTTACATTATTTTTTTGTCTTGTTATTTGCTTATCATTTTCAAGTTCAGATAAGAATCTCACCACCTTTCCTTTTGACCACTGCCACCGCTCGGATAATTTTTCTATTCCCCACCCAATTTGCCCTCTTTTTACAATGACTTTAATGCCTCGGATATAGAACCTTCCTTCTTTATGGTTCGCTATAATTATAAGGTCAATCCACGCTTGACTTCTTGTGAATTTTTCTGAAAAATAATACGAATTTTCCGCTATTTTCCGATGTAATTTTATCCAGCCTTCCATTTTATTAGTTCATTTCAAGATTAATTAGTACTAACCAATCCGCCTACCCCCTCCATTCAACTTTATATACTACATCAGGGTTATATGGTATATATAGATAATCGTCAGCAAGTTTTGAAGCATCACCAACTGTTTCTTTTCTTAGACTAAGCACCTCGTTGTGTTTTTTACGTCATTCAAATGCGTCAATTTTTTCAGGCGTTATTATAAATGTTGGTTTAACATTTTCTTCTTGCGGTGTATCATCATACGTACCGAGAATATTATATCTTTTTCCATTGTGTTTTTAGTTTTAAAAAAATTCGCCTTTCATCTCGAAAATAGAGGCGAATTTTTTATTTATTTAATTTTCAGAGCTTGAAATTTTTCAAAAATTTTATCACATTCAAGTTTATTTTTAAGGTCGTATGCTTTTGATTGTTCGCCCCAAAAAATAACAGTTGGCATATCGCTTATATCAAGTCCCTCGCAAATTAGTTCATTGTACATTAAACCTTCTCCAATAGTTATTGGTTGTTTGTTCATGACTCTATCAACTACATATTTATAATTTGCAGTTAAATTTTCGATTTTGATTTTTTTTGTTTTCATGTTGCTTGTTTTTAGTTGTTATTTTAAATCGTGTTTTTATTCGCTTCTTCTTTATAACGGTCTAATTCGGAAGCAAAAATCTGCCATGAACAATTTGGGTCGTCCTGACGAGCTTTCAGTTTTCCGACATTACATCTGTTAACAACTGTGCTATATGGTATCCCTGTCAGGTGTGCAAATGCTTTCGGTGAGTAGAACTCTTTTTTAAGAGGAGCGGTATTAAAATTTGCCTGTTGGAGTAAATTACTTTTAACGGTTTTGCCTATTATTTGTTCAAGCTCAGCAACAGTTAAATCTATTATGCGTGTGTCATTTGTAATCATTTTGGGGTATTGTTTTTTATTAACAACGCCACAAAATTATGTTACTGTTTTGCGTTAATTGTTCCGCAAAGAATTTTTAATGCAAATAGTGATTTTGGTTACTTTGGTTACTTGTTAGCAGGTAAACTGTTAAAAGGCTCTAAATACTTGGGGTTGTGGGGTGCAGTTGTTGATATACTTTTAAACCATTTTTTATTAGGTTTAGCGTTGAAAGTATTATTTAAAATTTCAACAAAATCGGGTGAAGTATATTTGTCCGCAATCCATAAATTTTTCATGCAGGTATAAATAAAACCTGCCATATATTGTTGCCACCCTCTTTGAGGTGTTTGATTCCATTGCAACTTGTCGTTTATCTGAGTAACAAAGGGGGTATCAATTT
>CAISYK010000218.1 GCA_903889605.1 uncultured Bacteroidota bacterium | reverse complement strand
CCGGAAATCACAAAAAAAGAGGGGTAGAAATTGGAGCGAAAAAGGGTGGTTCAACATCCTCGGAATAGGTGGTTCAATATGCCTCGGAAAAGTGGTATAGCTTGGTCGGAATGGGTGGTTCAGTTTCATCGGTATAGACACTCTATAATATTCATTGACTTTTCTGAAGAGGATAATAAATCTCTATCTAAAAAAGCAAAAGTAGCTGGTTTGGCCGTGAACTCAAAAATCTCAAGCAATTTGACTTTTATATGTGGTTCTGAATCCGCAGACATTAAAAGAATAAAAAAAGCCCAAGAATATGGTGCAAAACTGTTAACAAAAAACGACTTCGAAACATTATTTAATCCCAACGACTATAAGTTAAATAATTGCACACTTATTTATGACACCTCAATACCAATTGAATTAAGAATTGCAAAACCATTAAGTAATTTTGACAAAAATGTTGAAATCAACAGTTTCTCTTTTGATAGCGATGAAAAATATTCTGTTAATCTTTACAACATGACTTGCTCTTGTAAAAACTTTGAAAAAAAATACCGAAGCCAATATGTTAAAGGAGACCTTAGAAGATTTTGCAAACACTTAATCAATGAATACAAGAGCAGTTTCGGATTAATGGAATTAAGTAACTTTCATAAGTTTATTTTTGAAAATAATCAGACACTTTACAAAGAACTTAAAAGTTTCACGCTAGAAAATCTTCCTTCTCCTGTAATTGTAAACTTTGAATCGAAAGATGAATGGTGGAATATATTTATTCAAAATGAAAAAGGTGTGTACAAAAGTTATGGTTATTCTCCATTAGACGAGAGATTTTCTTATGGTGAAGCTCCTCGTGGATTAACGATTCCGTTAAGACAAAAATTAAAAGAACTAAAAAATCAATTGAATGGCACAAGTAATTATCAAGCTACCAAGCCCAAAAGCAGTTATAGCCAACAAAATAAATCAACTCAAAGTCATAATGTACAGCAAACAAGAGGTGGATGTTTTACAATAATAGTTCTGCCTTTATTCTACATATTATACGTTCTATTATCATGAATGATTCTAATATAAAAACTTCGCACAAACATTATTGAATTACCAAAAAGGAAAAAAATAATTGAAACAAATGGATGACCAATTGCAACAAAAAGCTAATCAATTATATCAGTTGCACAGTGAATGTTTAATAAAACTTCTCATATCACAAGAGGATTGTGAAGAAGAAGGAATTGAGCAAACGGTTGTTGCTAATGCCTTAAATGACATAGAAAATAGACTTAAAATAAAATTAAAAGCTAATGGCAAAGTCTCAAAAGTTTTAATGAATCAATTATTAAGGCATCACTTACAGATTGGCGAAAAATATTTAATAAATATTAATGATTCTTCGGCTTGTATTATAGAATACTTTCAAAGTCGTGAAATATTAGAAATAATTGAATTAATTGAAACAAGTAGCGATAAGAATAAACGTAAACCATTTAAAAGTGACTTGTTTAAAGGTTTGGAACACATTCATCATGGAGCATATACGTCAAGAGGTTATTCGGCAGTAAAAAACTGTGTTGATTATTGGTATTACAAAGGAGCTCTTAAAGAGAATAAAAAAACAGAATTTCAAGAATTAATTAATGAAAGTGCTCAAAACCTTGCTGGTAGAATGTATCAACAAGCTATCTCATCGAAATCGAGAAAAGGGTTAAACGGTGAATGGCTTATATATAAAAGGCATGAGGGCAAAAATTATTTTTTGTGTTTAGCAAAACATGATGAAGGTGATGAGCTAATCTATGAAAACAAAATTCGACCATGCCTTTTAGAATTTCCAGAATTTAAAAATTCATAATAATGACAACAATACTACACTTCACAGCCAAATTGCCAAGTGTCACGACTTAAGAGTAATGCAACTGTTACGTTTTTAGACCTCTGTTTTACGACCGCTGTGTATCACGACCAGGCAGGCAAAGCGCAACGACCAGAGCGTATTTGGACTGTAACGTTTTTTAAAACAAAATATTACGACCACTGTATGCAAAGACCAAAGCGTATTTGGACTGTTACGAAAAGAAAGAAACAACGGCACACAACATCACCTAAATGATAAAGCCGTTT
>CAISYK010000217.1 GCA_903889605.1 uncultured Bacteroidota bacterium | reverse complement strand
TACCATTTTACTGCTTATTATTTTTTCATTTGCGGCTAATGCACAGCAGGCAAAATATTCAAGAGCAAAAATTTATTTAGACAGCAAAGAAAAAACCTTAATAAACCTTGCAAAGCTTGGCTTAGCGGTTGACCATGGTGAAAGAAAAAAAAATGCTTATTTTATTTCAGATTTTTCGGAAAGCGAAATAAATATTGCAAAACAAAACGGATATACAGTTGAAATTTTAATTGACGATGTATCAAAGTACTATGCAGATCAGAATAAATCGATAAAAAAAAAAGGAGAAACCGAAAGAAGCCTAAATAGCAGGAATTCAAACTGCAGTCCTTCTTCGATTAGTAACATCGTTACACCTTCTAACTTCCAGTTAGGTACAATGGGCGGCTATTTCAAATACAGCGAAATGCTTGCAATACTGGATAGCATGACTGCTCAATTTCCCAACTTAATAACTGCCAAACAACCTATAGGTACATTTACTTCAATAGAAGGCCGGCCAATATATTGGTTAAAAATTTCAGATAATCCTAACGTAGATGAAAACGAACCTCAAATTATTTATACCGCGCTTCATCATGCGCGTGAGCCTGCATCTTTATCACAGATGATCTTTTATATGTATTATTTGTTGGAAAATTATGCCTCCAATCCTGAATTACACGCTTTAGTTGATAATACAGAACTGTATTTTGTTCCATGTGTTAATCCCGACGGATATTTATATAACCAAGCAACTAACCCCAATGGAGGAGGGCTTTGGCGTAAAAACCGAAAAAATAATAATGACGGCACTTACGGTGTTGACCTAAATAGAAATTATGGATTCGATTGGGGATTTGATAACACTGGATCATCTCCCAGCACAAACAGTGAAACTTACCGAGGTGCTTCAGAATTTTCAGAGCCCGAAACACAAGCCATGAAATGGTTTAATGAACAGCATCAATTTAAGATGGCTATAAATTATCATACGTATGGAAACGATTTAATTTATCCATGGGGATATGTCGCAGACCTGTATACACCTGATTCGGCTTTATTTGTTGCGCATACCAGACTGATGACTTCGGAAAATAATTTTATTGCTGGTACCGGAAATCAAACAGTACAATATGTTACTAATGGAGATTCTGACGATTGGGCGTACGGTGAACAGAGCACTAAACCAAAAACACTTTCTATGACTCCTGAAGTTGGAGATCCTGGCGATGGTTTCTGGCCTCCGCAAAATATGATAATCCCTATCTGTCAAAACTCTCTGCGTCAAAATATTTATGGAGCAGAATTAATTGGAAAGTATGCTGTTATAAAAGATATTTCACCCTCATCAATAACAAGCCTTAACGGATTTTTTAAATATTCAATTCAGCGTTTAGGATTATACAGTCCTGCTGTTTATACTGCTTCTGTTATTCCTTTAGATAATTGGATTACCTCTGTCGGCTCACCAAAAACATATTCAAATATGACTTTGCTTCAAACAAATCTGGATTCAATTTCATATACTCTAAATTCGTCCATCACTTCAGGGCAGTCATTCAGATTCATACTGCGGGTAAATAACGGTCTTTATGACAATAGTGATACTATTACAAAAGTTTTCGGGCTAACAACAGGAATCTACAATAATAATGGTTCTTCCCTTTCGGATTTCACATCTGCAGGGGGAAATTGGGGTATTTCCAGCACCGAATATGTTTCTGCCCCCAGCTCAATTACAGACAGCCCTATAGGGAACTATAATGATAACACCAGCAAAACACTTACTTTAAATAATAATATTGTTTTGACTTCAGCTTTATCAGCATCACTTAATTTTTGGACGAAATGGGATATTGAAGCAGGTTATGATTTTACTGAAGTAATGGCATCAAATGACGGAGGAAGCACCTGGATTCCATTATGCGGAAAATATACCAAAGCCGGGAATCAGGATCAGGGAAACCCTTTGTATGATGGATTACAATCGACATGGGTTTATGAAGAAATGAGCTTGAATGATTATTTAGGACAAACTATAAATATTCGTTTTAAATTAATAAGCGATCAAGGCTTAAGTAAAGACGGCTTTTATTTTGATGAACTCAAGGTAGACCCACAACTAAGACAAGACGCAACTCACAACACCTACTGTCAGGTATATTTTAGGGCACCGAATGTTATACTACCTGTTTAAGTTAGTTGAATCACAGAAGAAAAAAGAGACATCATCCAAATACTTTCCTATGTCTTTATTAACGTTGGGCAAGGCTAAAATTGAATCTGCACCTGCTGGTGAGCCACAAGACAATGATTCAGTTGAGGGAACTCCGGCTG
>CAISYK010000216.1 GCA_903889605.1 uncultured Bacteroidota bacterium | reverse complement strand
TGTGTGTTAAGATCAGTGAATCTGTGGCAAAAATGTGTTGATGCAACTTTTCGGAGTGGACTCAAGTATAGATATTTCCACCTTCGTTTTATTAGGGTGTACGCAACGAAAGTTCAAAACACAAAAAAAATGCTGTTGACTTCGACCTGAGCATTCTGAAGGGCTCATGTCGGAATCTGCTTCAAATTAAATTGTTGAAAAATAAAATGTATTGGTTTTCGGACTGTAAATCGCACCTCGTTAATATTTAGCCAAAAACACCTCAAATTAAAATATTAGATACTAACAGTTATGTTTTTTTTCATGACCATCAATTGATGGATCTAAAATTTATCAACACATCAACTTTCGCCCAGTCAACTATTCCCCTGTACAGGTTGTATTTACGTTATCCACACTTTTTGCGAATGATTGTTTTTTAGCTTTAAATTGTGTGAAAATATTTATTCCTATTTTTATACTAAAAAAAAATATGGGGCGTTTTTGCTGTAAATTATAGAAATGAAACTAAAAAAATGCCTATGGAAAATAATTACACTCAAATTGACATTCTTCAATACATTTATAACGAACTGGACAACGAAAAGAGCATTATAATTGAAGATGCCCTTCAAGATGATGTCGAACTTCGTGAGGAATACGAGCAAACTATAAAAGTTCTCGGCTTACTCGACAGGTTATCAGAAAATCCATCGCCTACCACCATTGATATTATTGTGGAATACTCCACAGCAATGTCGAGGCAAAAGGCCTGATCTGTTAACAATCAGTGTTATATTTTTTTGAATTGATCTAATCCATCATCCCTTTATTGGTATATTTGGATTTCGGATTTAACAATAGTCCGGTAATATTTTATAGCCACCATATTTTTAAATAATCACAATCTTAGATATTGTATATTGTTTACATCCAATTCTTTGAGGCTTTTCGTCTTATCAATAAATAAAATTTTACCGGACTGTTGATGTGAAAAAACACCGGATTTGCCATATTACAACCGTTCATCATCCTTTGGATACCCGGATATTTTCAAGGGAATGTATCAGCCTCTCCCAAAAATACGATGTATGCCTTTTTGCATCTTCTCCTTTCGTAAACGACCACCGTGTAAAGCACAAGAAATTACCTGCTTTCAATAATTTGTTAAACCGGTTGTTAATTTCCCATCCCGTACTATTTTACAAACTCCTGTTTGGGAAAAAAGCGGCGGTTTATCACTTGCACGACCCTGAACTCCTTCCACTTGGGTTGTTGCTTGCCTTTTTTCAATGCAAAGTAATTTTCGATGTTCACGAGTGGGTGGAAAAAGACATACCTAATAAAAAAATACCCTTCCGAAAATTCTTTTTAAGTTTGTATAAGTGGTTTGAGGCTATGTCTTCAAAAAAACTTTATTTTATCCTAGCTGAAAATTCATACGAACAATTTTATAAAGGCCGTTTGCAAAATTATTCGGTTATCCTCAATTATCCCGATCAAAAATCCATACAACGATTTGAGACATCCAACCGGCACTCGAAAAAACTTTTTTACGTCGGCAACCTTACAGGTAATAGGGGCATGAAACAAATGATAAACCTGCTGAACTTCTTGAAAGATATGAAGGAAGATTTCCATTTGATTTGCATAGGCCGGCTTGATAAAGCTTTGAAAAAATATTTGTACTCCCTCGAAAATTATTCAAGGGTGAAAGCCCAGGTGCATTTTGAAAATTATATGCCAATCTCCAATGCCATGCATTTTTC
>CAISYK010000215.1 GCA_903889605.1 uncultured Bacteroidota bacterium | reverse complement strand
CCTCCTGAAGGGATTTATAGAACGCATAAAAGCTAAGTTGCCGCATTCTAAACCAGATACCGCGACTAACTTTAATTGAGAGAATATTGGACAAATGGAGTTTGGTACTAAACTAATTGTAATGTTATATTCTCCATATATATTTTGTCGCTAAGTTATGCTCTTCGAAGATACATATCTAACTATTTCAAACCCATGCGAAGGCTTATATAAGGACAAAGGCAGCAGATTTATTGCATTTGCATATCCTGTTACTAATGAAGAAGAAATAAAAAAGCACTTAATTGACCTGCGCAAAGAGCATTTTAACGCACACCATCATTGTTATGCTTTTCGTTTAGGAGCTGATAAACAAGCCTATAGGGCAAATGATGACGGAGAGCCAAAATATACAGCAGGGAAACCAATTTTAGGCCAGATCCAGTCGAAAGATTTAACTAATATTTTAATAGTTGTTGTGCGTTATTTCGGCGGGACACTGCTTGGTGTAGGAGGATTAATAAATGCCTATAAACTGGCAGCAGCAGATGCTTTGGCTAATGCCGTAATCATTGAAAAAACTGTAAATGATATATATGAAATTAAATTTGATTACCTTCAAATGAGCCAGGTAATGAAAATTATTAAGGATGAAAATCTTGAACAAATTGAGCAAAACTTTGAATTGGATTGTAAGCTCATATTTTCTGTTCGAAAAAACAATTCAAATAAAATGTATGAATTATTCAGCAAAATCAGTAATCTTGAACTTAAATTTTTGAGTACTAAGTAAAAGGAATTTACTTTTCGATTTATCTGACACAAATTGAACTAATAATCTGCATTAACAAAAAAATTATAAAAATGAAACTATTAAAAGAAATGTGCAGTATTCATGCCCCTTCCGGCAATGAAGCGCCTATGACTAAATTCCTTTTAGACTATATTAAAAAGCATCAAAAGGATTGGAAAGTAAAACCTAAAATATATTCCGGCGAAGGTTTTCAGGATTGTATTGTATTAGCATTCGGCAAGCCTAAAACAGCCATATTTGCCCATATTGACAGTATTGGTTTTACTGTAAGATACGACAAAGAATTAATAAAGATCGGGGGACCGCGTACTATTGATGGTATTGAATTAATTGGTGAGGACAGCAAAGGAAAAGCGGAGGTAAAATTAAAACTGGCTGTAGATAAAAAAACTAAGGAAACTAAACTGGAATACGGTTATAAACGTAATCTGGACACAGGAACTGAACTTACCTTTAAACCCAATTGGCGTGAAACGAAAGAATACGTTCAATGCTGCTATATGGATAACAGGCTTGGAGTTTGGAGTTCATTGAAAGTGGCAGAAACACTGGAAAATGGAATAATCTGTTTTTCATGCTGGGAAGAACATGGAGGCGGAAGTGTATCCTACCTTCAAAAATTTATCTTTGAAAAGTTTGGAGTAAAACAAGCTCTTATCGCTGATATCACATGGGTGACTAAAGGTGTGCCGCATGGCAAAGGTGTGGTAATTTCTCTCAGGGACAGCCTAATTCCAAGAAGAAGTTATTTAAATAGAATAATTGAAATTGCGGAAAAATCAAAAATAAAATACCAATTAGAAGTAGAAGGCAGCGGAGGCAGCGATGCCAAAGAACTTCAAATGGCTGAAACTCCATGGGATTGGTGTTTTGTCGGAGCGCCAGAAGATAATGTGCATTCACCCGATGAAAAGGTATATAAAAATGATATTGACGAAATGGTAAAATTATATAAGGTTTTGATGGAGAAATTGTAGGTTTAATGCGAATAATCAGCTGTGATGGTAAGGCTCATTTTTTAAAATAGTCATAGCTCTATACAGTTGCTCAGCAAAAAACAGACGAACCATTTGATGTGAAAAAGTCATTTTTGAAAGTGAGATTTTTCCGTCTGCACGTTTGTAGATATCATCAGAGAATCCATATGGTCCGCCGACTGCAAATACAATATTTTTAATTCCGGAATTCATTTGCTGCTGAATATATCCGGAAAAACCAGTTGAAGTGTATTCTTTTCCATATTCATCAAGCAGTATAAATCTGTCAGAAGACTGAATACTTTTTAGGATCAACTCCCCTTCTTTTTGTTTCTGCTGTTCAATACTTAATGCTTTTGTGTTTTTTAATGCCGGGATAACTATGGTTTCAAATGAAATATAATGTTTTAGGCGCTGTTCATAAATAGTAAAACCCTTTAAAATATAGTCATCTTCGGTTTTTCCGCATAGAATTAGTGTAATTTTCATAATTGTTTCTATTATCTATGCAAAAAAACATATTTTTGCGGTAAGAATACAATTTTTTATCTTAAATCATAAAAAGACGAAAAATCTGATACATGATTTTTCTGAAGGATTTCAAGAATAAAACAAAAATTTAAAATTGGCGCAATTATTGTT
>CAISYK010000214.1 GCA_903889605.1 uncultured Bacteroidota bacterium | reverse complement strand
TTAATTAGAAATGTTAAATTCATAACTTAAATATTTACCTAGATTTTTTTTGAGTTTTCCATTGAACATTACCTTTCTATAAGTCGAATAAAATCAAAAAGACAATAATATTTTGCATTCCATTTAATTTTTCTGCCAAAGAAGCTTTATAACGATTCGGCTATTCAATATATTCTATCAACGAATATGAGAATATATAGGCTGTATGTCTAAATATATTTGCGGCAGATATAAATTATTGGTATTCATTTTTTAAAATCAGCCGACTAAAGTGATTTCCGAATCATGAAAAAAATATTCATCGTATTGTTAATTTTTCTTACTAAATGCGGTATTAATAGTTTGGCTTTGGAAATTTCAAATCCTGAAGAGTATGGGAAAATTTTAAACTTAAGTGCAGGCATTGGATATTGCAGCTATATGGGAAATTTAAGACCCGTAGCGCATATTGATTATGAATTTGAAATGTCAGAATATTTTACGATTGCTCCCTTTATGAATATTCATTCAAACAGCAGATTATATTGTTGGAGTCGTAAAAATTATCAGTATCTATTTAATAATAATAAGGAAATCATTATTCCATTAGGGGTTAAAGGTTCATATTATTTTGGCAAGTTATTAGGGATCGGTTCTGATTGGGATTTCTATGCCGGAGGCTCTGTAGTTTTTGCAATGATTAATTCATCCAGCTTCGGCGAAAAAACTGTCTATCACGCTGCAAGTCCGATATATTTTGATATGCACATGGGTGCTAAATACCGCTTAAATTATGAAACAAGTTTGTTTTTAGATATTTCATCGGGCATATCCGCTTTTGGGCTGTCTGTAAACATATAATATTTAATTATTGACAAATTCACTTAATCAAAATAGCCCTTAAGGATTATGAAATTAATAACAGTTTTTTTAAAGATATGCACAAACTTATTTTTACTATTATTTAATGTTGTCCGGAATTCGAGATTGATTTAGTTGAACTGATTATTCCTTTTAGTGTTAATACCATATTTAAAACTTAAAACAAAAAATTATGCAGAATTTACTTTACATTATTGCTGCAATATTAGTTATAGCTTGGCTGATCGGATTTGTTGGATATAATGCAGGAGGGATCATTCATATTCTTTTACTTATCGCTGTTATAGCCATTTTACTTAGAGTTATACAAGGACGAAATCCGCTTTAGCTGAACATAGAATACTAAAGTAAAGCAAAGTAAATATTAATGTATTTCAAAAATGGCAGAATTTAGACATCTGGTAAAGATTTGAAAATACTTTAGCAGGTTATTAAACTTAAGTAAATAAATAGTACCTAATAATCTATAATTTAAACAATTAAAAACAACAAATTAAAATGAAACCAAACATTGGAATTTCCGAAAAAACATTAATTGACGTTAACACTATGCTTTCTGCAGTACTTTCAAATGAAATGACTTTGTATACTAAAACAAGAAAATTTCACTGGAATGTTTCAGGCGACAGCTTTATGGAACTGCATAAACTATTCGAGAATCAGTATAAACAGCTGGAGGAGTCTATAGATCAGGTTGCCGAACGGATAAACAAATTAGGCGGCAAAACAATTGGTACTATGGAAGAGTTTTTAAATCTATCTTCCATTAAAGAAGCTCCAGGTAAATATGGTTCTTCAAAAGAAATGATAATGGAATTGCTTAAAGATCATGAAACCATTGTCATCGAATTACGCAAAAATATTGAAGACTGCAGTGAGTCATTTGAAGATGCTGGAACAACTGATTTTCTTACCGGCTTGATGGAACAGCATGAAACTATTTCGTGGACATTAAGAAGATATTTGAAATAGTACAAAAATTGTTATTCTTCCTTGAAATTG
>CAISYK010000213.1 GCA_903889605.1 uncultured Bacteroidota bacterium | reverse complement strand
GATGTAAATCCTCTAAAAATAATTTATTACGCTCTCCTTCAAAATCAATTTTATTAAATGTTGCAATACTATCGTCTGGAATCACATAATCAATAGGATAAGACTTGTCAGCAATAATATCACCAACAGCTTGAATAAAATAAGACAAGCTATAAATCATTGAAATTGAATTTTGCAGTATGTTAGGTTGTATAGATAGTTTTCTCATCACAACTCCATTGGCGGTTACTTTTATTCTATTTGCTTCCAACTGAGCATTTGTTCCATATATTGATGATAAATACCATGTAGAGTGAACCACATCGTTTCTAAGTTCCCCAGCTTTCAATAGATGGGAGCTGATAGAGTTCACATATTTTTTTAATTTTTTTACATTTTCTGCATCCTTATCTACAAGTTTTAAATTTAGATAATGTAACGAAATAGCTGCAAAATACTTTGCGATTGAAGCGGAGGTAGAATCAAACATAAGAATTTCAACAGGAATTGTATCCTTCAGCTTTTCTTCCCTAAAATAGTTTTGAATAGTATCTTTAGTTCTTTGCAATAGCCCCTCGAATTCAATAACGAATCGTCCTATTTCTGCACATAATATTTCCTCGCTGTTTGATTCCATTATTTAGTTAAAGCTGGTGGATTAATAACTCATCTATTTTGCTTCATTGTAAACTCATTATTGCGTTTTGTCTAAAGCTAAATTAGTAAAAAAATAATGTAAATTATGTTTGTACCTGTTCTTAACAAATAAAGAATGCTGATTTCAGCGGACTTCATAACTTTTTGCGCCAAAGCATAGACTTGCGTAATTAAGGCTTAACAGGGGCTTTTTTACTTATTTTTTTACTTCTTCATCTGCTCCAATTTAAAATGCGAATAATCAAACACGCAATCATCCCAACAAATTACGCTTTTAATCTCGTTTGACAGAGGTTTTATACCCATCTCAAGCATTTCCTCCCAATCAGTCTTTTCATGCTTTAAAACGAATTCTACAGCCCATCCAGATATGATTTCTGCTGCTGAGATATATCCAGTTCCATTTTCTTGGCAAACTTTATACAGCTTTTCGAAAATCCCATCGGCCATGATTGCTCCAACCATTCCGACTTCCTTAGCAAATTCTTTTTTGTTCATTTGTTTTGGTTTTATGTTATAGGTTGGGAATAGTAGAAAAAAGAAAGCGCCTGAACCACTTCAGACGCCCTCCAAACCAAAACTAAACAAACCCAAAAACACTCAATTTAAAAGCATTACCAAGTCAACATAAATAAATCGGTACCAAAAGTGTCCAGCACAAACATATCCATACTCCTTATGAAGATAAACAGTGCCCAGCGGATGAATAATGTCAATTTTTTTGCAGTCTTGAAAAACAAACCCAGAATCCAAATTATTCTGATGTGTTCTGATTTGATGCTTTACTCCTGCAAAGTAGCACTCCATCTTACCTTTATTCTTGGTTAAAAAAGTCTGCAAATATTGACCTTCCTTTTTCTGATTTTGATTTTCCATTTGTTTTTGATTTGATATTAGGTGCGTTAGCTCATTGGAACTTGCTTAAAATGGTAAATTCTTCTTTTGTGATTTCCTGTGCAGCCATCAGCTTCACAGCGACTTCGCCTCCGTTGAAAAACCACCACTCCTCTTCAGGCGAATATTTGAAGCCTTTGCCTGAGTAAAATGTTTTTGCATAATCCGCACCAAATTTTTGAGTGCTTTTCCTGTTGGAAATTTCATGGGCAGACTGTGAAGTGTACT
>CAISYK010000212.1 GCA_903889605.1 uncultured Bacteroidota bacterium | reverse complement strand
TATTGCAGAACCCATAATTCCTTCCTGCATATATGTTGCATGCAAAGCATAAATATTATGGCTCAGATAAGCTTTTTCAAAATTAGGGAGGATTGATGCGTATTCAGGTTTGTTTTTTGCCCATTCAGTAAATTGCTTCTCGATATCAGCCTTCTCTTCATATACTTTCAATCGTTTAAGCTGTTCTATCTGACCAATATAATACTTCCAATAATTTGAAATACGCGCATAGTTAGATGAAAGCAGCAAACGCACGCTGTCGCTTTTATCCATTTCCCGCTTCCATTCTGTTAAACGAACTTCACGCAGGGCAACAATAGCAGGACTTACTTTATCGGTAGCCAATTTAATCCCAAAAGAATTTTCGTATCGGTTGGTACGTCCGGGGAAACCGTAAACCATTGTATAATCTCCTTCTTTTAGACCTTTAATTGATATATTCAAAAACTTTTTTGGTTTGTAAGGAACATTATCTTTTGAAAACGCCGCAGGGGCGTTATCTTTATTGGCATATATGCGGAACATTGAAAAATCTGCAGTATGTCGCGGCCACATCCAGTTATCAGTATCACCTCCGAATTTACCAATTGACTGCGGAGGAGCTGCCACCAGCCGGATATCTGTAAATTTTTCAAAAACAAATAAATAGAAAGCATTATCTTTAAAAAATGATTTTACAGAAGCTTCGTAATGAGTGTCTTTTTTTGCTTCAGCTTCAATTGCTTTAAAAATTTCCGCTTTTTTTGCATCAATATTTTTAGGCTCAATGCCTGCTGTGGCTTTGTTTACTCTGTCTGAAACATCTTCCATACGAACTAAAACAGATGCCCACATTCCTGAATTCACCAATTCTTCATCGAACGATTTCGCCCAAAAGCCATTATCCAGCAGATTGTCTGAGGTTATACTATGTTTTGCTACAGCATCATATCCGCAATGATGATTGGTAAGCAGTAAGCCTTGTTCAGAAATAATTTCGGATGTGCATCCTCCATTAAACCATACTATTGCATCTTTCAAGCTTGAGTGATTAACATCATATAATTGTTCCGGCGTAAGTTTAAGTCCCATTTTCTGCATCTGGGCATAGTTATTCTTTAGCAGCATGGGAAGCCACATCCCTTCGTCAGCAGTAGCTGCAGGAATTGTTAAGACGGAAGCGAAAAGTGCAATTATCATCCTTTTCATAAAATATAGAGTAGTTTGGTTATACATTTAATTTGGTGCAAAATTAGTATTCCATTTGAGACTTTTATAAATGATTCTCGATAAATGACAGTATTCCCGTTATTCCCGCTATCTCCAAAGAGGAAAGATAGTTATATAATAATTCTTCAGGAAAGGCTGGAACTGTTTATTAGGCTGATATTAGGGAACTTATTCGGTTATTAACTCATGCTGTTAAAGTTTTTGGAAATGGCTGAAAATTGAAATATAAATCATTTTTTTATTTGCCATATATTGCTAAATTTGCTGCATTATTAAAAACTGACAAAAAAATAGATTATGAAAATATTAGTTTGCATTAGTAATGTACCCGACACAACAACTAAAATCAGTTTTACAAACAATGATACCAGCTTTAATTCAGCTGGAGTTCAGTTTGTAATCAACCCTTTTGATGAATGGTATGCGCTTGTTCGTGCACTGGAATTGAAAGAAACTATTGGCGGAAGTGTAACAATAATTCATGTTGGAGCTGCTGACAGTGACCCAACTATACGTAAGGGCCTTGCTTTAGGTGCTGATGATGCAGTGCGCATAGATGCTGAACCAAGCGATGCTTTTTCTGTTGCTGAACAAATTGCGGCTTATGCAAAAGACAAAAATTTTGATCTGATTATGGCCGGTAAAGAAACTATTAGCTATAACAGTTCAATGGTTGGAGGTATGCTTGCGGAATTATTGAATTTACCTTATATTTCAATGGCCACTAAATTAGATATTACGGGCACTACAGCAGCAATTGAGCACGATATTGACGGAGGTACTGAAGTTGTTGAATGTTCTCTGCCGTTGGTTTTATCTGCAAATAAAGGAATGGCAGAAGCCCGCATCCCTAATATGCGCGGGATTATGGCTGCACGTACAAAACCTTTAGTAGTTATTCCTGCTGCTGCTGCTGATAAATTAACAAATATTATTTCCTACCAACTTACAGCAGGCCGTACTGATTGTAAATATGTTGATGCCGAAACTCCCGAAAAATTAATTGAACTGCTTCATACCGAAGCTAAAGCTATTTAAAAACTAAAGGCAGCCGGCAATTACCAAAAATCAAAACTTAAAACTCAAAACTCATAAAATATGTCAGTACTCATATATGCAGAAATTGCAAAAGGCAAAATTAAAAAATCATCGTTAGAAGCTGTTAATTACGGGAGCCGGATTGCTGCTCAATTAAACACAACTGCTGTTGCTGTTGTTATTGGCGATGGCGATATTTCAGACCTTGGCAAAGCTGGTGCTCAAAAAGTATTAAAACTTAAAAATGATAAATTGGCTGCGCTGGATCCTTTCTATTTAACTGCCGCTATTGAACAGGCAGCAGCTGCTGAAGCTGCTGATGTTATTATATTTTCACATGATTTTACAGGAAAAGCCATAGCACCTCGTGTAGCTGCCAAATTGAAAGCAGGTATGGTTGCAGGAGCTGTTGATAATCCGGTTATCTCAGGCAGTTCTTTTACAGTAAAAAAGAATGTATTTTCCGGCAAAGCAGTAGCAGTATACAGTATTAATTCTCTTAAAAAAGTAATATCATTATTAGGAAGCTCTTTCCCAATCGTACTGACTGATAATACTGCCGAAGTTGTTGATTTTGCTGTCAATTTGGACAGTTTGAACTCGCCTGTGAAAATTAAAGAAGTTAAGCAGGATACTACTGAATTAAATTTATCGGACGCGGATATTGTGGTGTCTGCAGGTCGCGGGTTAAAAGGACCTGAAAACTGGGGAATGATAGAAGAATTGGCAAAAACGCTTGGCGCTGCAACTTCTTGTTCCCGTCCTGTAGCTGATATGCACTGGCGTCCGCACCATGAGCATGTAGGTCAGACAGGTTTTGCAATCCGCCCAAACTTGTATTTTGCCATTGGTATTTCAGGCGCTATTCAGCATTTGGCAGGGGTTAACGGAAGTAAAACTATTGTGGTTATTAATTCTGATAAAGATGCGCCATTCTTCAAATCTGCCGATTATGGTATAGTTGGTGATGCATTCGAAGTTGTGCCAAAATTAATCCAGGCAGCTAAAAATTTCAAAGCAAACCAAAATTAGCATATTCTCCCCGTCATCTTAAATTCACAAGAGAACGGCAATATATGAAACTTATTAGTATTTGTTTCTGTTCGGTTTGTCTTTTGACACGAATTGTACGAATTAAAATCAATAACAATTCCCCCTTGAAAATGCGGCAGGGCGATAAAAAATAAGATTATTGTGAAAAAAGTAAAATTAGAAATTGTAGGACTATCATACAGCCAAACACAAACAGGAGCTTATGCTCTCGTTTTAGGCGAATCAAAAGGCAAACGCAGGCTGCCGATTATTATAGGAGGTTTTGAGGCGCAGGCAATTGCAATTGAGCTCGAAAAAATGACTCCCAGCCGTCCGCTTACACATGATTTATTCAGAAGTTTTGCAAAAGGATTTGATATCAATGTAACCGAAGTGATTATTTATAATTTGGTTGAAGGAATATTTTTCGCAAAATTAATCTGCAGCAATAAAGGTAAAGAAGTCGAGATTGATGCCCGCACATCTGATGCAATTGCACTCGCTGTCCGCTTTAACTGTCCGATTAACACCTATGAATTTATATTATCACAAGCTGGAATTATTTTAGATGAAGATGCCCTTACTGCTGCAAATGATAATGTAAATCCTTTAGATATGGTTGAAGTTGAGGAAACAGATTATTTGAAAAAATCAACTGAAGAATTAATGCAGATGCTCGAAACATCTTTGAGTGAGGAGGATTACGAGAAGGCATCCAGAATACGCGACGAATTAAACAACCGCAAAAAATCATAAGCTGGTTTATCCCAAACTAATTTTATATTCAAATTTTAATTTTATTTGAATAGTAATTTGTGGAATTGTTGTTATCCTTTCTTGAAATATTAGAACTGCCTTTAATATCTTAAAAATATACACACTATG
>CAISYK010000211.1 GCA_903889605.1 uncultured Bacteroidota bacterium | reverse complement strand
TTTTCTTTCTGACATCCGAGACCCACAAACCAGACGTACATGCAGCTGAGCCGCTTACATCCAACATAAAAGCAGGATTTGTAGTTCCGATTCCAACATTGCCCAGTAAATAACTGGATTGGCCAATAACTGATGCAAGTGCCACATTAGCTTCTGTTAATCCATCTTTCCACCAACGGCTAAAATAAAAAGTGTCATTATGACTTAAGATTCTAGAAGCACTATTTGCATTCCAAAACATAATACTTGCATCATGACGTATTCCTCCGTTTGAAGTGCTTCCTACAACAATATCGGCAGCCAAAGGATCAGCAATATCATAAATATTATTGCCCGTGGTTAAAAACCTTCTAGCATAAGCATCCCCAATTACGTCCAGTTTTCCGCCTGGAGCAGCAGTTCCGATACCAACATAGCCGGCTGTAGTGATATTTAACCTTGGTAATGCAGATGAGGCTTGCCATATTTCAAAGTCTTTTGTTCCGTTTCCCAAAATATCCTGAACTATTCCCCAATCATCAATAAACAAACTGGCTCTTTTAGAAGCGGCAAAAGTTGTAGGTAAAATATGCAGTGCATTTGCGAATTGCGAAGATCCTGAAGCAATTTGAAGAGGATAGCCAGGTGTACTTGTTCCAATACCCACATAGCCGTTATGATCAATCCTGAGTTTTTCAGTACTGATGTTGGTTCCATCAGCAGTTGTATTAAAAGTTAAATAAGTTCCCTTATTGGCAGCCGAATAATTTTCGTTAGCCGTCACATACATGCTGCCGCCTCCAAAAGTGCTGGAGGTGAGGCCGTCAATAACATCTCTTCCAATAAAAGATGATAGAACGTCTCCTGCTAAAGGATATGCAGGGGCAGATTCTGTACCTTGGCCGCGCAATCCAATGAAAACAGGATGTGAGAAAGTATGATAACTGTGAGAAGATACAACTGAATAATTATTATTGGTTACTCTAATATTGCCCTGTGAAACTTCCAATTTAGCTGATGGGGAAGAGGTGCCGACACCGACATTTCCAGCTGTGGTTACTCTCATTTTTTCACTGTTATTTGTGAACACAGCCAAGTCATTGGCATCGAGTGTCCCTAGAAAATTGGTACCAGCAGAGGTGCCGGCATTGCCTGTAATAGACCAATGTGTTGCCAGGTCAGCACCTGTAGGGCCTACAAAACCTGTTGCTCCAATACTGCCGGTAGTACCTGTTGACCCAATAATGCCTGTATCTCCTGTTGAGCCTGAAATACCAATAGATCCAGTATTGCCGGCAGCTCCAATGGTTCCTGTAGTTCCAATAATTCCAACTCCTGTTGCACCAATTGAACCTGTATAGCCTGTTGATCCATTGCTTAATGCACCGGCAGGCCCAGTAGAGCCGGTAATACCATAACTGCCTGTCCCCCCTGTTGAACCAGTAATTCCATTAATTCCATTTCCTCCTGAACCTGCATTGCATAATGATTTCCAGCTTGTTCCAACTGAACTCCAATAAAAGAAACAAGAGGAATCAGTATCAAATACTAATAAACTATTTGCAGGAGAAGGGATCGCGAGTCTTTGAATGGCGGTCATACGAGGAATAAGCAAACCTTTGTTATTCAAAGGGGCTGCATCAATATCCAAAATTGCAGAAGCAGAAGGTGTTAATGTACCTATGCCGACATTATTGTTTTGTGCATATGAAATTGAGGGATTGAAGATTTGAGAAAGGATTAGAATAAATACGATAATTGCAGTCTGCCGGATATTTTTTATAGTAACCATAGTGTAATATTTTATTGTTTTATAATATTTTTGAATGAATAGTATGGTAGAATAAATTATGTAATAACCGATATTCGAATCAAGTATTATGATTCGTAAAAAGAGCAAATAATATTTAAAAATCATTACTTTTCAATATTGCAATATATTGAATGACCATTTTTGATTTTTAATATTTGTTCTAAAAATTTTTATTTTTTCTTTAGTATTTCTATTTCCTTTTTCATTTCCTCTATCATTTTTTGCTGTTCTTTTATTGCTTCTACCAGAACAGGTGTTAGGCGGGAATAATCTACAGACTTGTACCCATCTTTATCAGTAAACACAACTTCGGGATAATTTTTTTCAATGTCTTGTGCAATGAAACCAATTTGTTTGGATTCGGAAAACTGTTTGTCAGGAAATTCTTTTTTCTTCCAAAAATAGTTTACTCCTTGTAAATGAATGAGATTATTGAGCGAATTTGATAAAGGAGTTATGTCCTTTTTATAGCGTATATCTGAACAAGCAAGCACACCTCCGGTAACTGAGGCTGCAGTTGCGTGAATAGTTCCTGCCACTCCCAAATCCCCGATAACGTGTAAAGGATATTGAGGGGATATGCAGCCAATTCCAACTCTACCTGTTAAAAAATCTCCATAAATTAACGGAGGATTTGCACTGTTGTTGGCGATATAAAGTTTATTTGAGCCGGTTTCGTTGTAACCCGCCTGATACCCAAGAAACACATTGCCGCTGCCGGTGGAATTAGTAAATCCTGAAAGAAATCCTAAGCCAACATTATTATTTCCAGTAGTATTTGAGTAAAGAGCCTGAAAACCCGCAGAAGTATTACTAATACCGCTTGTGTTTAACCTAAGTGTTTGAGATCCAAGCGCAGTATTATTGTTTCCTGTATTAGCAGAAGCAGCAGTAGAACCCCTTAATGCCTGAAAACCAACTGCCACATTATAGTTTGTGAATGGAACGGCTGTGTTGTTGGCATAATTCATTGCCTCAACACCTACAGCAGTACCATAGGAGCCTGCGACATTGGAATTAAGAGCAGAAATTCCCAAAGCGGTATTGCCGTCTCCTACCGTATTGTTAACAAGCGTTTGATTTCCGCAGCCTGTATTCCAGATTCCTGTTGTGTTGTAATAAAGAGCCGAAGTTCCTATAGCTGTATTTGTGTTTCCTGTGGTGTTTGAATAAAGTGCAGAATATCCATTAGCAGTATTAGAATTTCCTGCAGTGTTTAAAAAAAGCGCAAAACTTCCATTGGCAGTATTAGAGTTTCCTGTTGTGTTTGAATACAAAGAAACAATTCCATCCGCCGTATTTTGGAATCCTGTGGTATTGTTTTGAAGCGCGGCCCTTCCATTGGCAGTATTTCCGTAACCTGTAGTGTTTGAATTAAGCGCAAGAAATCCGTTTGCCGTATTGTCAGCACCAGTAGTGTTATTCAGAAGAGCTTGACTTCCGTTGGCCGTATTATAGTTTCCCGTAGTGTTGGAGCTAAGTGCACTTACTCCGCTAGCTGTATTTGATTCTCCTGTGGTATTAGACCACAAAGTCTGATATACAACAGCGGTATTATTGTTCCCCGTATTGGCAGAAGCAGTAGCTGAACCCATTAATGCCTCATACCCAACCGCTGAATTAGAATTAGTAAAAGCGACCGAACTGCTGTTTGAATATTTCATAGCATTGTATCCAATGGCGGTGGCGTTATTTCCTGCAACATTTGAATAAAGCGAATTGTTACCATAAGTAGAATTAAAATTACCGTCGGCATTTAAATACATTGCCGCTGCACCGCTTGCAGAATTTCCACTTCCTGACGTAGTTGAATAGAGGGCCTGAAATCCAGAAGCCGTATTATCCGCTCCGTTGGTGTTTGATATAAGAGCGGAAGTTCCTATGGCAGTATTGTTATATCCAATGCTGTTTGCTTTCAGTGTATTTACACCAATGGAAGTATTGCTGCTGCCTGTGGAGTTGCTTTTAAGAGCCCATACACCAATGCCTGTATTGGAATTTCCTGCTGTGTTTATAAGCCCTGCCTGATACCCGGCAAAAGTGTTGTAGGTTACTACTGTGTTGTTTGCATTTCCAGCCTGATAACCTAAAAAAGTATTTCCGTTAATATTGTCTATCCTTCCAGCTTTCTGATTATTTACTCTAATATTAAAAGGTATATCATCGGTTGTCCCGATAAAGTTAGTTCCGTCTATTGTGCCTGCATTTCCAAGAAGCGCCCAGGCATCAGACAAGTTTCCTGTATCTCCGGTGGCCCCTCTAAGCCCTGCACCTGTTGCACCTGTATAGCCAGTAAGTCCTAACAAACCCGATGCACCTGTATTTCCTTTTGTACCCGAATTACCAGTTGATCCTGTTATACCAGCTCCAGCGATACCTGTTGAACCTGTATTACCTATTATTCCTGTATTTCCTGTTGAACCTGAAAAGCCAGATGCTCCAATTAAACCTGTTCCGGTTGACCCAGTTGATCCAAAATCTCCGGTAAACCCAGTCGATCCAATGTCTCCTGTAGGGCCAGTTGAACCTGTATTTCCTGCTCCTGTTGAACCAGTTGAGCCGAAATCCCCAATAGAACCGCTCGTTCCAGTAAAACCTATTTGTCCTGTTGCTCCTATTTCTCCCACATTACCGATTGCTCCTGTTAAGCCGGTATTACCAATAAGTCCTGTTGTGCCTATTTCTCCCGTATTTCCGGTTGAGCCATTACTTCCTGTTCCGGCTGGACCTGTAAAGCCTGTGCTGCCATATGTTCCAGAGGAGCCTGTAAAGCCAGTAATTCCAATATTATTATTGCATAATGACTTCCAGTTATTGTTCACTGTATTCCAATAAAAAAAACATGCCGAGTCGGTATCAAATACTAATAAACTATTTGCCGGAGATGGGATAGCCAGTCTTTGAAGTGCCGTCATTCGAGGAATAAGCATTCCTTTGTTATTTAGAGGAGCTGCATCAATATCCAGTATGGCTGATGGAGCAGGCGTTAATGTACCAATACCTATGTTGTTGTTTTGAGCGTAAGCAGCGGTTGGATTTGATATATGGGATAGGATACAAAGACATACAATAATTGTAACATTCCAACTTTTTCTGAGGACTTTCATCGTATTTATTTTTAATATTTTTTAATAATTAAAATCATCAAATCCATATGGTATTTACAAAAATTAAATTTTGAAATTTTTATCGAATCCAATACCTTAATCTTTTGTTCCCAGATACTCCTGTCGGGGACGGGTTTAAGCTGTCACTATCATCATCTATGCAAATATAACTTGTCCATAAAAGGTAACCATGAGCTGCTATTGAATTCCATGCTGGATAATGCTCCCTCATTGCCCAAGGCGAACAGCATGGGTTATTAAAAAGGTTAAGTATAACGTTATTTCCTGCCAAGGCAATAGAACTGGCGGGCTCTGCTGAAAATGCGTTGTTTGTTTGGATAATATTAGGAACTCCTGCTCCTGAAAATTTAAAATTTGCAATAGTCGTGGCCGTTGTTCCTGGCCCTCTTAAACCATCTACCCGCACGTCTGTAAAAAGGAAACTGCTTAACAAAGTTCCGTCAATTCTGCCGTAGTATGGTGATGGCAGGCTTCTTTCATCAGTTCCCAATGGAGCGCTGATATTATTGATTAATGGAAATGTTGTTAAAACATTATCAGATGCGGTAACACCATTTGGTACAGAATAGTTTGCAGCTAAAGTCCAGCCGCCTCCATCTGTGGTCATGTCGCAGTAACACTGCATGCATTGTAAAGGTCCGGATCCATCCGGGTCGATAGTATATTCTCCGTCAGCGCTTGAAGGGTTTGCGGTTTTAATTGCCAGACAGCTTGAAAAAACAGCATTTACTGCTAATATAACTGCAGCGCTGCTTCCGCAGCTATTATCAGCCGTTACGCTGATATTGCCTGAAGTATTTCCTGAAGTTACTGTAATAGAATTCGTTACCAGACCAGCAGTTATTATCCAGCCTGAAGGTACTATCCATGTATAGGAGGTTGCCCCAGAAACAGAGGAAATAGAATATGTAATACCTGTTTGTCCGGAAGCTGCACATGTTGAACCCGTTATAGAACCAGGTGCTGCCGGAGGAGTGCAGGCAGCGGGGCAGGACACAGAGTACCAAACTCCGCTCACATATGCCTCAAAACAATTGGTAGTAGTATTAAAAATAAACAAACTCAATGCAGGAGAGGCAATAGCGTTGCGTTGTGCGGTAGTAAGCCGCGGTATTAAAAGTCCTTGGTTGCTGCCGGAACCTGAATTCAAATCAAGTAATGCTGAGGCATCTGGAGTTGAAGTTCCAATTCCCACATTTCCGGCAGAAGTAACTCTCATTTTTTCTGTATTGTTAGTTGCGACGGCCAAATCGTTAACATCAGTAGTTCCAATAAAATTTGTTCCGGCAGAAGTTCCTGAATTGCCGCTTATTTTCCAATGAGTTGCAAGATCTGCACCAGTGGCTCCAGTAGTTCCTGCTGACCCGGTTGTACCTGTATTGCCGGTTACTCCGATCACACCCGTTGAGCCTGCTGAACCCGTAGTTCCACCTGAACCTGCATAGCCAGCGGCACCAGTGCTTCCTGTCGCTCCTTGAAATCCAGTAGAACCAGTATGGCCTGATATTGCTGAACTGTTATTACATAATGATTTCCAACTTGAGGACACTGCACTCCAATAAAAGAAACAAGCGGAATCGGTATCAAATACTAATAAACTATTTACCGGAGAAGGTATTGCCAGACGCTGGTTAGCAGTCATGCGCGGAACAAGAACACCTTTGTTATTTGCAGGGCTTGCATCAATATCCAATATGGCAGAAGGAGCTGGTGTTTGTGTTCCTATACCAACGTTATTATTTTGAGCTAAGGCAGATGATGGATTAGAAATTTGAAGAAGTATACTAATAAAAAAAATAATTATTATTTGAAAATT
>CAISYK010000210.1 GCA_903889605.1 uncultured Bacteroidota bacterium | reverse complement strand
TCACATCTCAAATCCTGCATCTTCCTTCGCTCAGGATGTACATTTCTCTCAAACCAATATGACCCCTGTTATGATTAATCCTGCATTAACAGGCGTTTTCGGAGGAGATCAAAGAGCCTTTTTAAATTATAAAAGTCAATGGAGCGGAATGGGGCTGCCTGGAGCAACCTATAAAACAGCCGCCTTTTCATTTGATACA
Organism: uncultured Bacteroidota bacterium; assembly: GCA_903889605.1. Lineage (GTDB taxonomy): Bacteria > Bacteroidota > Bacteroidia > 2-12-FULL-35-15 > 2-12-FULL-35-15 > 2-12-FULL-35-15. The sequence continues at coordinate 12,354 of CAISYK010000210.1, read as the reverse complement.
CATTTGTTTAAAAAAAAATGGAGCAAAGGATACCTTGGTGCAGGGATAAATGCTTATAAAGACGGTGCAGGCACGCTAAAGATGGGTACTGCCCAGTTAAATATTTCTATTGCCGGAATAGTATTCATAAATGAAAAACAACTGCTGTCAGGCGGCCTGCAGGGCGGTTATGTTCAAAAAAGCATCTCTGCTGCTGCTATGCAGTGGGAAAGTCAATATGACCAGGGAAACGGGGCGTATAATCCTTCTTTGCCTTCAGGTGATATCGCTTCTGTTCCGCCGGTAAGTTACGGCGATTTTTCAGCAGGATTTGCATGGAACTATAGTTCAGATCAATCTACTCTTTCTTCAAATAATCAGTTGAAAATAAATTTAGGATTTGCAGCTCTAAATATCAACGCCCCGAAACAAAACTTTAATGTTACCACCGGTAAAGATCAGCTTTATTCTAAGTTTGTTCTTCATGGATCAGCGCATATTGGATTCAAAAATACTAATTTGTCTTTGATGCCAAATGCAGTATTTTTCCAACAGGGTTCTTCCTCAGAGCTGAATGTCGGCACATTATTGCGTTGGACAATAAGGGATGAATCTAAATATACAGGAATATTAAAGGAAATAGCTTTTTCAGCAGGAGCTCATTACAGGCTGAAAGACGCTGTAATACCTATGATTCTGTTTGAATACGCGCAGTATGCTGTAGGTGTTAGTTATGATATTAATACTTCATCATTAATGCAGGGCACAAAGGGAAAAGGCGGAATAGAAATTTCACTTAGATATTTAAACCCAAACCCTTTCCATCATTCTACCTCCCGCATATATCATTTGAACTAAATACAGCTGTAAGAAATTGCGCTTTTAATAACTATGCATTTCCATATAAAAAATCAAACAATATTCTTTTTCATACTATTGATGTTATGGATTAATTTTCAAGCACCAGCACAGGGGAAATTAGATAGTTGTAAAATAACTATTATTAATACAGGAAGTAGTGTGAATACAGCCTTTGATGAGTTTGCCCCTGTTATTTCTGCTGACGGGCTGATGATGATTTTTACTTCCAGCCAGCCAGTTATTGAAGAAGATATTAAAAAGGGAAAACAATGTACTGAAAATGTTTTTGTTTCTTATTTTGATGAAAAAAATAAAAAATGGTCAGCATCTAAAATACTTGGGAAAACTATAAACCAGCCTCAGAGAAATAATTCTGCTATAGCCCTTTCCAACGATGGTCAGCGTATGCTGCTTTATAGAGGTGACCCTGACGGTAATATATATGAATCCGATTTAAAAGGTGAAGAATGGTCAGAACCTGTTAAAATGCCGGCCCCTATCAACTCCAATAAGCTAGAAACATCAGCAAGTATTTCGCCTGACGGACGCACTATTTATTTTGTGAGCAATCGTAAAGGCGGACAAGGGGGATTGGATATTTGGCTCTGCAGGCAGGATAACAAAGGGGTTTGGGGAACAGCAGAGAATCTTGGTGCAGAAATAAATACAGATAAAGACGAGGAAGGTGTTTTTATTCACCCTGATGGAAAAACTCTTTATTTCAGTTCTATGGGACATAATTCTTTAGGAGGATATGATATTTTTAAATCTGTTTTGGAAAATGGAAAATGGAGTACACCTGAGAGTTTGGGCGCTCCCATTAATACTGCTGGTGACGATATGTTTTTTGTGCTCACTGCTGATGGAAAAACAGGTTACTATTCTTCTGAGCGGGCAGAAGGGGCAGGAAGAAAAGATATTTATGAAATAAATTTTACATATTTAAAAAAGAAAAAGAATGAACCCCGGCTTACATTATTTAAAGGGGTTGTGATTGATTATGATTCATTCGATCCTGTTGGTTCAGATATAGAAATTACCGATAATGATAAAAATGAAATAATATCAAACATCAAGTCCAATAGTATTACAGGGAAATTTCTTGTTTCCCTCCCTGCAGGTAAAAATTATGGAATAACTGTTAAAAGAGAGGGGTACTTATTCTATTCTGAAAATTTTAATATTCCTGAGTCCGCTGCTTTCATGAAAATAGATAAACATATTCCATTGCAGAAATTAGATGTGGGGAATAAAATAATTCTGAAAAATGTTTTCTATGATTATGGTAAAGCAACGCTGCGTCCTGAATCCAGAGCGGAGCTAAACCAATTAGTTACGTTAATGAATATTAATGATGAAATGAGAATTGAAATATCCGGATTTACCGATAATCAAGGCTCTGATGCATTTAATTTATCACTGTCACAGGAAAGAGCACAGGCTGTGTTGGATTACCTTTTTTCATCTGGTATAAGCCGGGAACAAATGTCGGCAAAAGGATATGGAAAGTTAAATCCGATAGCCTCAAATGATACCGATGATGGAAGGCAGCAAAATCGCCGAACGGAATTTAAGATATTAAATAAGTAAAATATCCATCTCTTTTAAACAACTGCAAAATTTTTAATAAACAAATATTTATGAATGCAAAAAAAATAATTACAGCGACACTAATCACAATCCTCTCCCTCCCTTTCGGAGAAAACTTGGGAGGTACCTGTTTTGCCCAAAACAATATAGGTATAGGCACATTATTACCTGCTCCTTCTGCAATATTGGACATTGACGCAAGCCCGGCAAATAATAAAGGTGTGCTTATTCCCCGTATGACTGCAAACCAAAGGCTGGCTATCGTTTCCCCAGCAAATAGTTTATTAGTATTTGATACCGATTCAGCTTGTTTTTTTTATTGGAATGCAGTAACTATAAGCTGGAAATCGTTATGTAATGCTGGTATAGGAGGAAATGGATTAACAGGCAATACTGGTTCTACAGGGCTGATGGGAATAACTGGGAATACGGGTTTCGCTGGATTAAACGGTTATACAGGCTCAAGTGGCTCTGTTGGAGCAACAGGCTCAACGGGAATTACGGGATCTATTGGAACAACTGGTTCAATAGGTATAACATCTTCAACGGGTTCGACCGGAAGTTTGGGCTCAACAGGTATTACTGGCTCAACTGGAGATTTAGGAAGTACAGGTTCTACAGGTAATACAGGAAGCACAGGATCAACTGGTATTACAGGCTCAACAGGTGATATAGGAAGTAAAGGTTCAACAGGTTCAACTGGTTCAACTGGTTTTACTGGCAGTATAGGTAATACAGGTTCAACAGGACCGGTTGGCTGCGCTACTGCAAATTATATTATGAAATCAAATGGGACCTCTGCAACATGCACAGTTGCACCCATTTTTGAAGATGCAGGAGGAAATGTTGGGATTGGTACAACAAGCCCAAATGCAAGATTAGAAATTGACGGCAATTCCGGCACAACCATAAAAATTGTGGACGGAAACCAAGGAGTAAACAAAGTACTTACCTCCGACGCTGCCGGGCAAGGTAGCTGGCAGACACCAAGCGGAGGCGGATCCTGCTTTAGTAACTGGCAGTTGTTTACAGCTGATGGTTCATTTACAGTTCCTGCAGGAGTTACAAAAATTAAGGTGACAGTATGGGGTGGCGGCGGCGGCGGCGGTTGGGGCGGCGGTGCCGGACCTTATAATGGAGGATGCGGTGGTGCTGGTGGTGGATATTCAGAAGGAATATATACGGTACTACCGGCATCCGTTTATGCCGTTACAATTGGATTAGGTGGAGGTGCAAGCATTGCTGGTGGAAATACACAGTTCGGCAGTCCGGCACTAATATCTGCGACAGGAGGAGCTGGTGGTGGATCTATAGGCTGTAATGGCGCTGCAGGAGGATTAGGTGTTGACGGATATTATAACACGACCCTTGGAAATGGAGGTGGTGGTGGTATTGATTATCCTGCCTCAACCTGCCCCGGCACAAATGGAGCTGGCGGTGGTGGTTCAGGCGGCAGAGGAAGCGGCGGCGGCGGTGGCGGCGGCGGTGTTGGCGGCGGAGATGGAGGAAGTTGGGGAAGTATAGGCATGAATGCTAAATCTTATACTGGCGCAGGCGGAGGCGGTGGTTGTGCAGGTGTTGCCGGAGGTAATGGAGCCGCAGGACAGGTACTTGTCTGGTGGTAAATAGGAAAACAGCAGAAGATTAGATTCATAGATAGAAGCTGATTATTCCCTAAACATTTTTTCGGATGAGAATATTAGATGACTGTTTAGAAGCAATATTTGAGACTATATATTATTGGAATAAATAAAAACAATATGGAAACATTAAAAAACCAATTTCAAAAAACAGTCATTATTTTTTTTTTAATCAACAGCGTCCTGAGTGCTGCAAAATGTTTTGCCCAAAACAATATAGGTATCGGCACATTAACACCTGCTCCATCAGCTATATTGGACATTGACGCAAGCCCGGCAAATAATAAAGGTGTGCTTATTCCCCGTATGACTGCCAACCAAAGGCTTGCAATAGTATCTCCGGCAAATAGTTTATTAGTATTTGATACCGATTCAGCTTGTTTTTTCTATTGGAATGCAGTAACCATTAGCTGGAAATCATTATGTAATGCAGGGACCGGAGGAAATGGCTTAACGGGTAATACAGGATCAACAGGGCTTATTGGCATCACAGGCAATAATGGTTTGGTAGGATTAAACGGAAATACAGGCTCAACGGGAGCTCCAGGATTAATTGGAATAACCGGTGCAATAGGTGTAACGTCTTCAACAGGGTCAACCGGAAATACTGCATCAACCGGCAGCACAGGTTCAACAGGATCAACTGGCTATACAGGAAATACAGGTTCAACAGGATTCACAGGTTCAGCAGGATTCACAGGAGCAACAGGAAGTACCGGCTCAACTGGTGATATTGGAAGTACTGGCTCAACGGGTTTTACAGGAAGTGTAGGTTTTACCGGTTCAACAGGCCCGGTAGGCTGCGCATCTGCAAATTATATTCTCAAATCAAATGGTTCTGCTGCCACTTGTACAATAGCTCCAATTTTTGAAGATGCAGGCGGTAATGTCGGCATCGGTACAACAACTCCTGCCGAAAAACTTGATGTCAGCGGGAAGATTAAAGTTGCCAACGGATTTTCAGCGACAAACGGAGCCGTTGTTTATAATAATGACACCGACTATCTTTTTCTCGGCCCGGAATCAGGAAGTACTGTAAACGGTGCAGGAATTTCTATTGCCGGAGCTGCAAATACAATTTTGCCCAGTGGTGCCGGAAGTATAAATTTAAACGTAGTAGGTGCTTCACCTGCAATGGTAATTCAGAATAACGGTAATGTAGGCATCGGAACCTCGGTTCCGGGATCTAAGTTAGAGGTTCAGGGACAAATAAAAATAGTCGACGGCACACAAGGAGCCGGCAAAATCCTGACATCAGATGCTGCCGGGCTGGCAAGCTGGAATACCTCACCGAGCGATGTTCCCGATTTTTCTACAGGGGTTATTCCTACAGGTACTGCAACAGCTTTTTACTCAAATTATTATAATCTTGATAAAGGTGTATATTTAGTCTTCTTTTACAATTGTATTACCGGCACAAGTGCCAATTATCATATTGTTGCAACAGCTCAGGCAAATTCAGGAACCATTACCACCGGTATATTTAACTGGGATTTTTCGCAGAATAAATTATATGTAAGTGCACCGTTTGTTGTTAAAGTAGTATCTTCAAATGCCAGTGTAAGATTTTATGTATATCATGCAATGGGTGGTACTTTAACAAATACAGCAGGATGTACCCAGTTTATTATAAGTAAAATTGGCAACTAGCTTAATCATGTTTGGGTAATGTTTGGAAAATTTATAAAAGATGATAGAGGATGGGAAAAGAAAAAAAACAAGAAATATCTTAAAGCTTAACTGCGGGAAAAAGCATAAACATCATTATTTAGTCCCGATTATAAAAAAATAAAACACAATATGAAAACATTAAAAAAACCGTTGAAAGCAGCAATAATTATTTTCTTTCTTATTAACGGGCTTTGGCCATTTACAAATTGTTTCGGTCAAAACAATGTTGGGCTCGGCACACTGATGCCTGCACCATCAGCTATACTTGATATTGATGGAAGTCCCGCAAATAATAAGGGATTACTTATTCCGCGCATGACAGCAACCCAAAGGCTGGCTATCGTATCTCCGGCAAATAGTTTATTAGTATTTGACACTGATTCAGCTTGTTTTTTCTATTGGAATTCTGCAGCCATAAGTTGGAAATCATTATGCAATGCAGGAACTGGCGGAGCTGGAATAGCAGGTAATACTGGATCAACAGGGTTTGTTGGGACAACTGGAAATTCGGGTTCAATAGGAACTATGGGTTTTAATGGTTCAACAGGTTTAACTGGAGTTACAGGCTCAATAGGAACAACCGGTTTAATCGGAAATACTGGCTCAACTGGAACAACTGGCAATAATGGTTCAACAGGAATTACTGGCTCTACTGGCTCTATTGGTTATACCGGTAATACTGGCTCAACTGGACCAACAGGTGATATAGGTTCAACAGGAAATACGGGTTCGACTGGCTCCATTGGTTCAACAGGAATTACTGGCTCTACTGGTGAAATAGGCAGTACTGGTTCAACTGGCTTTACAGGAAGTATAGGTAATACAGGTTCAACAGGCCCGATGGGCTGCTCAACAGCAAATTATATTATGAAATCAAATGGTTCATCTGCAACCTGCACGATGGCGCCTATTTTTGAAGATGCAAGCGGTAATGTCGGTATAGGAACAATAAGTCCTCGACAGCTATTGACTGTTGGAACAACTCTTAACCAGATTGATTTTGGAGGTACTGGTCTTGACAAACGCTGTGTGATTGCATATTCGTCTTCTAACACCACTGTAGGCGCCGATGATGGTTTGGTAATTCGTAATGAGAATACAACCACAAACAATATGACTGGGTTGCATTTCAGTACCTCCAGCGGCGGTTCACACTCTGTTATTACATCATCAATAGTTGGGATTAATGGAATTAGAACCTCCGATCAATATTCTTCGGGTTCACTTGCTTTTCTTACTTCCCCTGGGGCAAATGTCCAAGATATAGAGAGAATGAGAATTACAGATAATGGAAAGGTTGGTATCGGAACTACCAATCCAGGGGCGGAACTTGATGTTAGAGGGGATATATTTGGAATCAGCGCAAGCAATCCGCAGCTCGTCCTAGGAGCCGCTGCTTCAGGAGGAACTTATGGGGTGCTTGGTTATGCAAATTCTACCAATAATATCCATTTATACACTGCCAATAGCGGGCATATCGTTCTAGGAATGAATACATCTGGAGCATCCGCCGGGAGCGGTTATGTCGGCATCGGAACAATAAATCCTGTTGCAAAACTAACAATTGCAAATGGGGCGGTTTCTTCAGGACCAGCAACTATTAATTCAAACTATCAATTGATGCTTTATAATGGCGGTACGGCAAATTCTTCTTACGGATTTGGAATCGACAACAACACCATATGGTACAATTCAAATGCATACCACGATTTCTATTCTGGAGGAAATGCCATAATGAGAATTGGGTACTTAGGCAGCAATGTCGGTATTGGAACCACTGTACCTAACACAAAATTAACTGTCGCTGCAGACGGGGGGGATGGAATAACCATACAAGCAAGCGGTTGCGATGCAGGTGATCTTATTTTTAAACAATCCAGCGGTTTTGAAGCATCTAGAATATACTCCAGCCCTGTTTGCAATGTGTCTGGATTAACAATAACGAGTAGTGTCAGTATTACTGGTAATTTATGCGCTTCTGGTACTATTGGAGTTTGCTCTGACATTCGCTACAAAAGAAACATAACTCCATTAAATGGGGCTCTTAGCAATGTTCTAAAAATGCAGGGCGTAAGCTATGACTGGAAATTAAATGAGTTCCCTGAAAAACATTTTTCTAAAGACAAACAAGTCGGTTTCATAGCGCAGGATATGGAAAAAATTTATCCGCAGGTTGTAATGAATGATGCTGATGGATTTAAATCAATTGATTATTCAAAACTAACTCCAATATTAGTTGAATCTATCAAAGAACAACAAAAATTGATTGAAGAACAGAACAAGGTTATAGAAGCAGAGAAAAATAGAACAGAAGAGCTTCGAAAACTAATAGAAACAATGCAAAATGATATTGAGCAGCTGAAAAACAAAAAATAGGTTGAGTTTAGAAAAAACAAAAAACTACCAGTATCTTACTAACAATAAATTGTTAGTACGGCCATGTAGTATTTTAATTTTTAAACTTGACGCTTGGGTTGCAAAAGCCTTTTCATCTTCTTTATAACTGGTTAATAGTTTTTTTTTATCTTTACTCTTGTCATCTGGTTTTATAAATTGATTTGTATCAATTCTTATTCCTGCATTTTCAATGTAAAATTCAGCCCAGATACTTTGCGGTTTTTTTTCAGTTAAGCTACTTAAATGGAAGTTAATTTTTATCATAGCTCTCTTGTTTTTTTAGGTTTATACCTATGAAGCTAAACCAGAAAAAAATCTAAAACAACTATTTTCATTAACTTTTGAGCTCAAAAAATCGGTGGTGATCTGGTGGGTGGTTGCCTGAAAACCGGATGTAACCCTGATTGGCAATAAATTATAGAACTCATTAAAATAAAGTGTTTCGGGAAGTGATTAGGAAGCGAAAACATACAAAAAAATGGCTTTACAGTGCTCTCCAGGTCACGATTTAAATTACAAGAAGCCCTGTTATCATTGAGATATCGGGATTTCTTTTTTATGGCGGTAAATGTTTTGGCGGATGTTTGTAAAAACATAACAGAATCACGAGTTTCAAAAAAAGCTAATCCAGATAACAAGCTGAATTGAGGTTTATACTTAAAAACTGTATATTAGAAATTTAGTCTAAATATATTAGACTAAAATGAAGAAAATTGAAAAATATTCACCATCCAAATAATATAATTTGCAAAAAATAATACATAGTTCTACTTCATAAACCATTCAAAATGTGAGTACTAATAAAACACCATACAATAATACAATCGTACAATATGGCTCTTAGACGAAATAAAGAAAAACTAATTTTAACTGTAATTATTACTGTAAGTTCAGTCTTAGCCGTATTTTGTATAAAGAATGGTCATAGCTGGGGTGATGATTTCTCATTATATATAGCACAAGCAAAATCTATCATCAATTTTTCCATTAATGATTTATACAGATTGAATAAATATTCAATGCAAAATTCATTATATGATATAGGCCCATATTTATACCCAAACGGATTCCCACTTTTATTAAGTCCAGTATACTATTTATTTGGCTTAAATTTTATTGTGATGAAAGGATTTTGCAGCATTTTTTTAATTCTGTCAATTCCTCTGATTTATAGACTATTCAAACCATACTTTTCAAATAGTTTTTATGTGTTTTTTATTATTGCAGGTTATGCCTTTCATAATGAATTTATTACTTTTTCTGACAATATTCTTTCCGATCTACCTTTCTTCTTCTTTAGTATTTTAACACTCCTGCTTATGAAGAAGAGCAGCACAATTTTAAATCAAATCACATTAGGCATATGTATTTGTTTTTCATATTTTATCAGAGATATTGGAATTGTTTTAATCCCTACTCTGATCACTTATCAAATGGGACTTTTCATTTCAAAAAAAATAGAAATAAAAAACAGAATATATTATACTATTCCCTATTTGATATTTATTACCTTTTTTATTTCGATATTATTTTTCCTTCCGAGGGGTGGTGAAAATCATATAACTATGTTATTGACTTTTTTTTCAATCGCACTTATAAAAGCAAATATAATATACTATTTGAATTTAGTGTCGAGTTACTTTTTTACAACATTTTTGTTTTTTTTGCCTGCATTAATTATCATTATTATCGGAATGCTATCCACCTGGAAACAAAATTTACATTTCATAACATATACTTTCTTCATCTGCATTGTATTAACAGCATGGCCTGCCCTTCAGGGAACAAGATTTATATTTCCTATCATTCCATTCATTCTGTTTTTTCTTTTAAAGGGGGCTATATATATCTTTGATAAATTTAGAATCAATTTAAAGTATCTTGTTATAATACTAATTATGTTTCTTTTGAGAACATCATTTTATAGTACAAAACAAATAATTAATTACAGTAAAAGCGACACTAACCAATCTTATAATTCTGAAATGGTAGAGATATATAACTATATTTCTAAAAATGTGCCGGAAAAGGAAATAATAGGTTTTTTTAAACCTCGGGCGCTAAGATTATTTACTGGAAGAAATGCCATTTTCACAGACCAGCAGAATTATGAAAAATCAAACGCTAAATACCTGTTAATTGAAAAATATCAATATGATAAAATCATTGCAGGATACAAAAAAGTTTATGAAACCCCTAATTATCTTCTCATAACTAAAGATTTATAATTATTTAGAGTCTGTCTATAATGTCCGACTTCTTCGTTATTCTTGTTTTAAAAATCAGTCATTTACAAAAGTAAACTCCTGATTTTCAAAACTACGAAAGCCTCGAACTCGAATATTATAGTTAAGCCTCTTGACTATGCGGACAGACAATATTTATTTTTGAAGGAGACTTATTTTTTTGAATTAAGGATGTACAGCTTTTTCTATTTTTGAATAATTGTTTTTATAAAAGCTTTCGAAATAATTTAAACGCTGTTTCCTTTATTAATATGGTGTTTAGGATTAACCAATGAGATTTCTGATAAAATGAGAATTTTCAGTCTTATTATTTTCATTTTATAATTATCATCATCATTGTTGTTGTTTTGCCCATTCATCCATTGATCTTTCAATAATATCTAACGGCATGCAGCCATCTTTTAAGAATTCATCATGAAAAGCAGCCAGGTTAAATTTATTGCCCAACAATTTGCTGTATTTATCTCTTAGCTCTCTAATCTTTAAAGCTCCGGTTTTATAACTCAAGGCCTGTGCAGGATAAACCATATAACGCTCTATTTCAGCCACGGCGCCATCTTCACTAATGGCTTCATTTTCCATCATATATTTAATGGCTTCCTCCCTGGTCATTTTACCTGTATGCATTGAAACATCAACCACCAGCCTAATAGCACGCAGAATCTCATCACCCAATGCACCCATGTGCTGATAAGGATCGGTGTACAATCCCAGTTCATTTCCCAGGCTTTCGCAATACAATGCATAACCCTCACCATATGCGCCATACCACAAAAATCTTCGGAAATCAGGTAATGATAAATTTTCTGATTGGATACTGCTTTGATAGTGGTGCCCCGGGATTGCTTCATGAAGAAAAGTGCTTTCCATACCGCCCGTGATATTGTATTTTGAGGCATCAACTATAGGAATATAATAAATCCCTGGCCGGGTACCATCAGGCAGACCTGGATTATATTCTGCACTTGCACTTTCCGCACGAAAAGCCTCTGTTTGCCGTATCTCAAATTTAGTTTTTGGAGTAAGGGTAAACATCTTTTTCAGATTTGGATCAATCCTGGCCTGTATATTTCTGGTAGCTGTCAATACTTCATCTGCCGTTTTAAATGGCATGAATTGTTTATCAGTTTTCATAAAATTGAAAAAAGAATTAAGATCGCCTTTGAATCCGACTTGGTTCTTTATCTGTTCCATTTCATTTCTGATTCGTTTAACTTCAGACAAGCCGGTTTGATAAATCTCTTCAGGTGTTTTATTTGTTGTGGTCCAGTATTTAACAAGATAGGTATATAATTTATCGCCCCCAGGTAAAGCATTTATGCCGGTAGTGTTCCTTGCTTTTGGCAAATATTCATTTTGTAAAAAATTGCCAAGTTTTTTATAAGCAGGTACAATGCTGTTATTAATCATTGCAGTATATGCAGTTGTTAACCTTTTTTTATCTGCTACAGGGAATGCAGCAGGCATCAACCGCACAGGGGTATAAAACAAACTTTTAGAAGGATCAGCGGTAACCATGGCCTGCATTTGAGGGATCATTTTTATTACTATCGCCTTTGGCAGAACATAATTAAAGGCCATCCCTTTTTTAAAATAAACGATCGCACTGTCAGCCCAAGCCGAGAAAGCTGTTGATCTCTGCAGCCAGTTATCATAATCCTTCACCGTTTTAAAGGGTTGGTTGCCACTGCCAGACCCCATTTGTCCGAAGTTGATAGGAACTCCATTAAACTGGTCAAAAGGCATATAGGTATCATCGTTTTTATCAGGGCTTCCTAAAAAATTTACTTCCAGGCCTGCCAGCGCCATATCCATTTGATATTTAAAAATATCATAACTTTTTTTATCATTATTATTTAGAGTTTCCTCAATAACCAACAAATCGAGATATAGCCTACCTTAGCGGAGTAAAAATCAAAAACAGATGCAAGGTAAAACAGGCAGAAATTCAGTAAAGTCGTATCGCAAGC
>CAISYK010000209.1 GCA_903889605.1 uncultured Bacteroidota bacterium | reverse complement strand
TTTTTTCATTTGCCACAAAATTTGCCACACAAGTCATTTTTGCAGTACCCAAACATACATGTTGTAATATGTTGATTGACAATGTTAATATTTATCAACAATTAATCAATGTAAAGTTGGATATCATGGTTCTGATCACGAATTTATCTCCAAAGTCAGGCAATTCAACATGCTACCACCCATGGCAATATCACTTGCAGGTACAGGAATATCGTTTCTTGAGCCATAAATCTCCTCAAACCGAGACAGACCATTATCATCTTCAACTTTGTTATAAAAAGTCGGCATGAATATCTTCGAATCAGCCTCCAAGAAGTTGATATAGCATCCGAGGGCGTCCCAGAGCCCATCTAACCTTTTATTTACTGGGTGGTAATTTAGCCGTTAAACACAGTCAAACATCGTTTACAAAATTCCTCACACTACCATGCTTTGGGACGCTAATCCTAACAGGAATGTTTCACCGCCAAATGAACGCCCGCTGGTTTTTCTTGGCAAGCTCTTTCAGGAAAGCAGCATAGTATCTTTCCAGGCGTTTAAACGAAATGCCAAATTCTTCCTAAATGATATCATTGATCCAAACATCTTGATTTGTAAATGTAAGGCACTTTAAATTAATTCAGCACGGGCACTGAAAGTTTGGATTTTGTCTTATATTTACTGATTGTACTTCTTACAACCGCACCTATAATTAAAATAGCCGCTATGTTGCGGTCAGCAAGGTAAAGCACACATTATCAACACTAAGATTTAACTGCATTGCAATCGGAGTATATTTGGTTACATCAGGTCGTCAAAAGAAACTCATGCTGGTAGTATCGGGTAAAAAGCGGGATTATATTGAAAATCTTTTCTTGAAAATAAATGCATTTGGATCAGCAGGGGTAAATTCCACTGCATAATCTGGGTTAAAGTATAAATTAAAAAACTTAAAAAAATGAAAAAATCAATTAAACGCAACATTGTTTTTATAGTACTCTCAATTATTGGATTTTTTATTGTAGTACTCATAATAGATAGCCAGCGGAGTAATAGTGTAGTCCTTACAGTATTATTGTTTGGGATAATTATTTTTGGCATATACAGCTTAGTGGGTTTAATCATTGCACTATTTAAAAGGAAAGAGGCGTCGGACATTAATACTGACAAGCTTAAAGTTGATTCTGATGTGCCCTCTAAGTTTAGAAATGGGCTCAAAGGATATGCGCGTAATATTGCAAAGCAGGAGATGTCGTTAAGGAAAAAAATGTACATGGGATTCAGATTGGAAAGAACTGACGACGTTGGAAATATTATAGAAGAATGTACCGTAGAATTGGTTGCTGGTAAAATACAGGGAGCTCTTATTAACGATGGGGATAACTTAATCGTGAAAGGCAAAAAAGATTCCCGGGGAGTTATTAAACCAAGCACAATCTATAATATTAACACAAAAACAATAATAAAAGGGAAGAAACCTTTTATTGTGAAATTATTACAGTTTCTTCTTTATGCAGCAATTATAATTGTTATTGTATTTCTCATCATCGTAAATATGTTCTGACAAAACTTAGCATATATTTTCATAAACTCCTTGATCTCAAATATTACATTCATTAAATTTTAGAATATGAATTATTCAACGGATCATATCGATTATTTATCCCGTAAATATCTTGATGATTTTCAGGGATTGATTAAGACTGGATTTTTGAAGGATAAAATTTATTTCCCTGATAAAGAAACAATTCAACACCTTCAAATAAATGGCATTTCAAGAACCTGGCAGGAAGGAGTGGTCGGTAGGGAGGAGGAGAAGCAAAAAAGAACGCGGTACAGGACCATAGATCTTTTAATAGGATGCTATGCAACGCAAACACCACTGTTTTTTTTAATTCAGGGCATTAATTCAAAATTAAAAATTTCCTTTGGTACTTTTTCTCCAGGACGATTTAATAATAAGCCTCCGGTTAAAAATGTTTCAATTGAATTTTTGAAGAAGTCATTGGAAGCATATTACCCGGGAATATTGCTTAAAGAATCAGACTTAGAGATTAATGGATTAAATAATTTCTACGGAATAATTACAGGTATTCCGACACTTAAACAGAGCGACGACAATGAAAGTCCGACTCAAATGGATTACCTTATTCGATCGATGACAGGCCATACCTGGAATGTTTTACTTGTTGCCAATCCTGTTGATAGAACTCAACCAAAAGTTTTACAGCATTAGATCG
>CAISYK010000208.1 GCA_903889605.1 uncultured Bacteroidota bacterium | reverse complement strand
TGATGATGACTTGGTAATTACTAAAAACAGCCTTGTTGAAAAAGGAATCAGAGGTATTCCTGAAATACTCAGCACCGAACTTTTCCATGGCCTCAAAACGGAAGGCCCTGCATTATCACAAGCTCGTTACCGGCCGTTTGTTTTAGTGATTTTTGCAATGGAATACCAGTTTTTTGGACAAAATCCAATAGTGAGTCATTTAATAAATGTTATACTTTTTGCACTTTTGATTGCGTTGCTGTACAAATTATTAAATAACTATGTTTTTCGAGGGCAGCATCAATACTTAGCCTTTTTTACCTGCCTTTTGTATACTTGCCACCCTGTGCACTGCGAAGTAATTGCGAGTGTAAAAAGCCGGGACGAACTTATTACCTATATTTTACTTATCACTTCATTAATCAATATTTTAAGGTGTATTGAAAAACCGACTGCCTTGAAATGGATTTTTGCTTTTATATGTTTTTTCACTGCACTTCTTACCAGAGAAAGTGCCGTTACTTTTATAGCTGTGGTGCCTCTTATTTTGTATTTCTTTTTTAATCGCTCAATAAAGCAGTCACTTTTATTTACTCTTCCATTATTTGCTATTACTGCCTGTTATTTGGTTTTACGCTTTTCCATAATCGGACCCAGCCATTCAACTGAAAATATTAATATACTTAACTCGCCATATTTATTTGCTTCAGTTTCTGAAGCCTTTGCAACAAAAATTTTCGTCCTGCTAAAATATTTGTTGTTATTACTTTTTCCTCATCCTTTATCCTACGAATATGGTTATAACCAAATCCCTTATATTGAATTAAAATCTTTTCAGTTTATAGTCTCATTTATAGTATTGATTTGCTTAATTGTTTATGCTTTATTTGCATTCAAAAGAAAATCATTGTTCTCATTTTGTATTATGTATTTTATGTTAACAATTTCTTTGGTAAGCAATTTTGTTGTAGATATAGGAACACCTTTATCTGAGCGTTTTTTATTTCAGCCATCTCTCGCAATTTGTATAATCATAGCCGCAATATTTATCAGAGCTGAAAAGTCGTATAAGGTTTTTTCAAACGGCGCTTTATTAATTATAATATTTTTGTTCTCAATTAAAACATATAACAGAAATAGTGTTTGGAAAGACAGCGAAACTCTTCTTCTCACTGATGTTATTTCCTCTCCAAACAGTGTCAGGACAAACCTATATGCCGGAGAGATGTATATTGCAAAGGCAAATACAGCATCAAATTGGGAACTAATAAAAGAGAACTTCAAAAAAGCTGTTTATTACGAAGAAAAATGTATTACAATATTTTCAAATACGCCAAGGGCTGAATCAGATTTGGTGATCGCATATAGTGGTCTATTCAATTGTTATAAATCTGCCGATCTTTTTTTTATGGATAATAATTTAGATCCATCTGACCCAAAAGTAAAAAAGATTTTGAATGTTTTATGCAATGAATATTACAAAGAAGGTAATGGATACTACGAGAATAATAATTTTGATCAAGCGATTGAATATTACCTGAAATGTTTGAAAATAGACAGCAGCAGAGTTGAAGCGTGGTACACTTTGGGTGGAATTTACTTTTTGAAGGATGATACGGCAGCTGGTAATCGAGCCTGGGAAAAAGTTAAATTGCTGGAGCCGGAACATCGATATAATAAAAATGAATTTTCTCAATAGTAATTTTCTAAATAGTAATTCTTTAAGATATATCAAATGACTATTTCAAAAAACTTTACATTAAGCACAAAACATCAATTATTAATACTTCTCTTTTTGGCTGTTGGATTAAATATTAATACATTATTTAACCAATATGCATTTGATGATGAAATGGTACTAATAGGAAATACCGTGGTTCAAAAAGGGATTCACGGAATTCCTGAAATATTAAGTCATGATTATTATTATGGAATAAAAGAAATTGATCAAACCGGGTTATCCGGCGGCCGATACCGGCCATTAGTATTGGTAATATTTGCTTTAGAGTACCAGTTTTTTGGTGCCAATCCAATGGTAAGTCATTTAATAAATATTTTATTTTTTGCCTTGTTAATTACCTTGCTTTATAAATTGTTACAAACCTATGTTTTTAAAGAACAGAATAAATATTTAGCTTTTGTAACATGTCTGATTTTTGCAGTGCATCCGATACATACCGAAGTAATTGCTAATGTAAAAAGCCGGGATGAAATTATTAGTTTTATATTACTTATAGTTTCATTAATTAGTTTTATCAAACATTTAGAAAAACGATCATTAGGCCATTTTTTAAATGGATTATTTTGTTTTTTACTAGCTCTGCTTACCAGAGAAAGTGCAGCGGCATTCGTTGTAGTAATTCCATTGATTTTTTATTTCTTTTTCAGTCAAACAATAAAAAAATTAATTCTATTTTCTCTTCCTTTAATTGGTGTATTTATTGGGTATTTGCTGCTGAGATTTTCGATAATTGGATATAAAACATACGGCGCTTCTGAAATTCTTAATGCCCCATTTTTGTATGCCGATGCTTCGCAGGCTATTGCCACAAAAGTATTTCTTCTTATTAAGTATATATGGCTATTAGTATTTCCATATCCGTTATCCTCAGATTATTCGTACAACCAAATTCCATATATCGAACTAAATTCGATTAAATTTATCTTTTCGATATTACTGCTTTTTGGCTTATCCGCGTTTGCAGTATTAAAGTTTAAAAGCAGATCGATATATTCATTTTCTATTATTTATTTTATGGTTACGATTTTTCTATTGGCAAATTTCGCCGTTAATATAGGCGCACCATTGGCCGAACGCTTTTTGTTTCAGCCATCACTGGCATTTTGTATCGTTGCTTCAGGTTTATATATCAGCATGGCAAGCAGGTTCAAATTTCTTGCAAATAGTATTTTGATAATCATTTTACTTTTGTTTTCGGTAAAAACAGTCCTGCGGAACTCTGATTGGAAAAACAATGAAACACTTTTTTTAACAGATGTAATCTCAGCGCCAAACAGTGTAAAATTAAATTTGTATGCGGCGAAGTGCAGTATTACAAAAGCGCAGACTGAAGCAAATAGAGAATTGAGAGATGAATATTTTAGAAACGCAGTTAATTTTGATGAGAGATTATTAAAAATTTACCCCAATTATAGCTCTATAGATATTTATAAGGATTTGGGGGCAGCATATTTAGGACTGAATGATTATTTTAAAGCCGCTGACCTATGGCTGTTGGCATACAAATCTGACGCCGCTTTTTCCGGCCAAATAAATGGATTGTCTGACATAATATTCAACGAAGGAAATAAATTTTACAAAAAAGGAAACACTGATGCTGCTATTAAATGTTATAGAAAATCTTTGGAATTAAATTTTAATAATATCGATGCCTGGCACAATTTATCAAAAAGCTATTCTTTTATAAATGACAAAACAAATGCAATTGCAGCATGGCAGAATGTAATATTGCTTGATGATAAACATCAATTTAGTAATGAAGGATATAACAAATAATAATAAATATCGGCAACACGTTAATAAATATATCCATGTATGTAACTTTGTTAATAAGGTGTTTGCAATTGGCGCGAAAGACGTTGCTTTCATTTTTCCAAAATGATGAATACCATATTGATTTAAAATTACGGTAATATTAAAGTTATATAATCAAATAAATAAATATTGATAAAAAATTATGACACCTCCTAAAAACTTCATCCTAAACACTAAACACCAGCTTTTAATCCTGCTGCTTTTAACATTTGGCTTAAATATAAATACACTATTTAATGAATATGCATTTGATGATTCAGTGGTAATAACTGAGAACACTATTGTTGAAAAAGGAATAAAAGGTATACCTGAAATATTTACAACAGATTTTTTCGGCGGTTTTAAAAAAAAAGACTTTGAACTGCCTGGAGGACGTTACAGGCCTATTGCCTTGATGACATTTGCGCTGGAACGCCAGTTTTTCGGTAAAAATCCATTCGTAAGCCATCTGATCAATATTTTATTATTTGCAATACTAATCTCATTGCTGTATAAATTACTGCAGACTCATATTTTTCGGGAACAGCATAAATACCTCGCTTTCATTACGTGTTTGTTATTTATCGTTCATCCAATACATACCGAGGTTATTGCTAATATAAAAAGCCGAGATGAACTCATTACTTTTATTTTTCTAATCGTTTCATCATTTTCAATTATTTGGTACGCCGAAAAACGCTCTTTGGGATTCCTTATTTTAGGATTACTCTCTTTTTTTCTTGCATTGCTTACAAGAGAAAGTGCTGTCCCATTTATTGCCCAAGTTCCTTTGGTTTCATATTTCTTTTATAAGCAAACAATAAAAAAATCTCTGATATTATCAATTCCTTTATTTGCAGTATTTGCAGTTTATCTGCTGCTGCGAATATCGATGGTGGGATCCAATTTTTCTACAAATACTGAAATTATGAACTCGCCGTTTCTGTTCGCCTCTCATACCGAAGCATTTGCTACAAAGGTTCTTATCCTGTGTAAATATTTATCACTTTTGGTTTTCCCTTATCCTTTATCATGCGACTATTCATACAATCAAATACCATATATTGATATTTCTTCATTTGCTTTTATTTTATCGTTCTTATTAATACTGGGATTGATTTCCCTTGCTGTTTATACTTTTAATAAAAAATCTATTTTCTCTTTCTGCATTCTCTATTTCTTGATTACCATTTTTTTGTTTTCAAATTTTGTTATTGACATTGGAGCCCCTTTAGCTGAAAGACTTTTATTTCAACCATCTTTGGCTTTTTGCATTGTATTGGCAATTCTATATTTAAAAGCTGCAGACAAGTATAGTGCATTGCCAAAAATTTCATTGATTGCAGTTTTGCTTATATTTTCAGTAAAAACCGTTTTAAGAAACAACGAATGGAAAAACAATCAGACACTTTTTTTCGCTGATGTACTTTCAGCACCAAATAGTGTTGGAACAAATTTATATGCTGCACAGCAGTATATTTCAAAAGCCCAAAATGAACCCAACAATGAATTAAGAAATGAATACTTTAAAAAGGCTGTTTATCATGATGAAAAAATACTTAAAATTTACCCCCATTACGATTATATATATGAAGGTTTGGGATTCGCTTATTTGGGATTGAAGGATTATTCTAAAGCGACAGATATATGGTTAAAGGCATATGCTCTTAACCCATCTAATACCAACATCAAGAAAGATATCGTTGATTTAAGTAATATTTTATATAATGAAGGAAATAAGTTATATAAAATGGGAAATACTGTTGAAGCAATAAAAATATATAAAAAATCTCTGGAATTAAATTACAGCAATATCGATGTCTGGCATAATTTGTCAAAAAGTTATTCTTTGATCAATGATAAAAAAAATGCGGAGGCAGCATGGCAAAATGTTTTATTGCTTGACACTATGCACAAGTATAGTAATGATGGATTTAATAAATAGAGTCTGTCTATAATGTACGATCTGATGGTTATCCTTGTTTTAAAAACCCGCATATACAAAGGCTAAACCGAATTTTATAAACTACGAAAGCCTCGAAC
>CAISYK010000207.1 GCA_903889605.1 uncultured Bacteroidota bacterium | reverse complement strand
AACCAAATAAAAAATAATTTTCTTCCGCTGTGAAAGGTTTTTGCCACGACCTATTTTAATTGCGAGCTCAAATGATGAAACTTACTATAAACGGCCATGTAACTTAGGTGATGTTGGTGGCAGTGCTACTTTCAGTCTGTGATTACTAATTTGTCTGCCGTTATTAATTTATTGTCTTGTGTCAAGCGGATAAAATATAGCCCGTTTGATAAATTGTCTCGGTGCAAAGTTATTGTCTGCCCGCTAATATTTTTCATTTGTTTGACTTGCTTTCCTGTTGAATTATAAACAGTCAAGGTCGAATTTTTTAAATTTGAAATGGAATACAAAGTTGTCTCGGTTGAAAATGGATTTTGGGAAATTAAAATTTTATTTTTAGTTAAAAAGTTTTCAGTTATTGATGTTAAACTACAATTGTTACCTTGCAAGGAAGTCCATGCAGTTTGATTATTTATTCTTATACACCATAAGTCTTCTCCAGATTCAAAAGCAGGCACAAGACGAGCAAATGCACCAAGAGTGCTTCCAATACCTTCAATTAGGGCGGCATAATTATTATTAAGCCAAAATCTTTTTTGGTATTGGTTTCCAATTAATACTGAGTCTATAGATTGAATAACATTATTGTACCCGATATTTAAACAAGTTAAGGGAAGTGTGTCCCCAACATTTAAATTAAAATCATAAGCAAGCGTATCAGTCCCGTTTTCAAATAAATAAATTTTTTTATTTGCATTGTCTTGTCTAAAAGCTCCCGCATACGCCCCGTAATAGTAGTATCCAGGAGGCGGGCACGTGAAAGCAGAGATGAATCCATTTCTATAAAGTTTATGATATAAATATATACCTATAGTTGTGTCCCCCGAAATATATAAGTTGTAGTCATTGTTTACAACGCAAGGACCAGCTCCTCCAACATTATACCAAGATGTCCCAACCCATATTGCGCTGGAATCAGGAAAAGGGTGATAAACATTTGTCTGACCGTTCCCGATTTTGAAAGTCAGAAGTGAAATTGTCAGAACGACTAAATATTTTTTCATACTCGTCTTTTCTTTTTTTTTAACAGCATTGCCACCAACGATTAGCTAAATGTTGTAGCCGACTTCGTAAACGAAATTATAAAATTACAAGTGGCAAAAACAAATAAAAAATAATTTTCTTCCGTTGTGAAATGTTTTTGCCACGACCTATTTTCATTGCGAACTTAAATGATGAAGCTTACTATAAACGGCTATAACATTTAGGTGATGTTGGCTGTTAGTTGCTTCTTTTTATTTCACGTTACAGTCCGTAAATGTCCGTTTGCAAAGTTAGTACTAATGTGTGTCGGATGTGCGGAGGAAGAAAATTTTGTTTTTTTAGGGAGGCTTTTCTTTTTCCCGGAGGGAAGGGCAAGCTTATTTAAAAACTTTGGAAGTGTGCCTGCTGGAGCGGTTTTTAAATGTGCTTGCCCTGTGGGCTGTATATGAAATTAAAATTTTCATTTCCACTAAATCTAAATACCCAACGGTCATTACGGTCGTTACCCAATGGTCGTTACCCAATGGTCGTTACCCAATGGTCGTTACCCAATGGTCGTTACCCAACAGTCGTTACCCAATGGTCGTTACCCAATGGTCGTTACCCAATGGTCGTTACCCAACAGTCGTTACCCAATGGTCGTTACTCAACGGTCGTTACCCAATGGTCGTTACCCAACGGTCTTTACCCAATGGTCGTTACCCAACGGTCGTTACCCAATGGTCATTACTCAACGGTCGTTACCCAATGGTCGTTACCCAACAGTCGTTACCCAATGGTCGTTACTCAACGGTCGTTACCCAATGGTCTTTACCCAACGGTCTTTACCCAATGGTCGTTACCCAACGGTCGTTACCCAATGGTCGTTACTCAACGGTCTTTACCCAATGGTCGTTACCCAACGGTCTTTACCCAATGGTCGTACCCCAATAGGTTGTAACCCAATGGTCGTAACCCATAGGTCTATTACCCTGCAACGTAAAACTAATTCGACCTAAACGGAAATATCCATAAATCCATTATTGATACCGAATCTTTTGGAAGTTCAAAAAAAGGAAGTTCATTAGGTTTAATCGTAAATGCATATCCATTGCAGCCTATGCAGTCATAAGTTGGTCCATAATAGCGGTAAACAATCTCACTCTTTTTGAAATCCCGTTTTAACCATCTGAATTCTGTTCTCGCGATATTTCTGGTTAGTTCGTAAACAATTGATTTGTTCATTTAAAGTATATTTACCAATAATGTGATTCAGCCTCTTTATCAAGTTGCTTTTGTCTTTGTTTATCATCATTAATTTGTTGTTGAGTCCATCCATCAGTCTCTCTCAAACCATTATAGTATTTATCCTCTGCTTCCGTTTTTATTTGTTCATCTGTCATATTCTCATATTTCTTAATTTCAGCTTCTTTTTCATCCCTTTCTTCCATACTATGATACTTGCTATGATACATGAATAATACCCTTTCACCTAATTTGGGGGCAAGTGGTTTCCCAACCAACTGATAGCTGAAAACGAAAATACACATCAAAATTAAAAAATAAATCAATTTTTCACCTACCGAGTATTCATATAGTGTTTTAGTTAGAAATAGGAATATCAAATGAGTGATAAGGCAGGCTACATTCAGCCCTATCATAAATTTCATTTGTGATTCGTCACATACAATATTAAGCGTTAATGTACCTATCCAACCCTTATAACAATCTATTAAGAAGTATGCGCTGAATAGGATGCCTAGTATGTTTAGGATTTGAGGTCTACCATTTATTGTAAACACACAGATGATGAAAAAAATGAATGGAGCTATCGAACAAAGGAAGACACAACCAATAAATGTTACAAAGAGACTGGCTATATTTAGATTTGCCAGTGTACCAAAGTCCCATTCATTTATGGTGAATTTAGTGCCATCACTGTTCGTCCCTTTAAAGACATTTTTTGGTGTTATATTTAGTCCCATATTTTTTTTGATTTAAAATGAAGATAGTCCGAACTTCTAAATCTACTACATCAATTACTGATAAAGCATTTGGAGGACGTACAAATATCACTTGACAAATTTTATTATTTTGAATTTCATTTAGAACTAAAATGTTTTGCGTAATCAATAAATTTAGCGTGAATACAAGTAGTCTTCAATGTTTGTAATATTTGGGCTGTAACTTATAATTCGTTTTCTATCGTTAACATGAATAATTCTATCTATATTAGTATGAGCAAGATTTATCAAATCAATTAACTCAGTATTATTTTGAAATATATTCAAAATTTCATCTTTAACGCTTTTTGTGGAATTTGTTTTAATTATTATTTCAGATGGAGTTACTGAATTTATTGTTGTTTTAGGTGCAATATTAAAATCGTATTCATAAACATAAAAATTGGTCGAATTAATAAGTTGATTTACTATTTGGTTTACCGATTCCCAAGTGGAAAATAATTGGATTTTATCAAAAGGCTTGTCAAATCTGTTGTTTAGCCTGTCAACTATTGAACCATATGACCAAGGATTGTTTTTTTCTTTCAACACAAGAAGATTTAAGGTAATTTCTTTGTGAGCACCGAGTAATACTTGGAAATCTTCCCAAGTAAAGTTTGAACAATAGAAAATATTTTCAGCTTTATTTATATATAAATGTGTCATAGATAATTTCTTTTTCTAAACTTGGATGCATGTTATTAAAACAACTTAAATTTCTGTAGGTCAAAGCCATATTGTT
>CAISYK010000206.1 GCA_903889605.1 uncultured Bacteroidota bacterium | reverse complement strand
CAAAGTTACAAAGTTACAAAGTTACAAAGTTACAAAGTTACAAAGTTACAAAGTTACAAAGTTACAAAGTTACAAAGTTACAAAGTTACAAAGTAATAAATAAACAAATAATAAATAATAACAAGTAGTAACAACAAGTATTAACGTTTTTTAAAATAAAAAAATTATGGCAGGTATTATTGGTAGTAAAGGGTGGAAAAAATTCATGGCAAAATTATATGGCATTGGAGCAGCGGTGGTAATTACAGGTGCGATGTTTAAGATTATGCACTGGCCAGGTGCAGGGCCGATGCTTGTTATTGGTTTATCAACAGAGGTTATTATATTCTTTTTCTCGGCATTTGAACCATTACATGAAGATATTGATTGGTCACTCGTATATCCTGAATTGGCTGGAATGCATGGTCAAGAAGGAGATGCACTAATTGAAGATAAAGGATCGCTTACTGAGCAGTTAGATAATTTGCTTGAAGAAGCCAAAATTGGACCTGAACTTATGGCCAGTTTAGGAGCAGGATTACAGCAATTAAGTGATCAGACGGGGAAACTGAATGATATTACTGACGCAGGTGCGGCTTCCACAGAATTTGCAAATACAATAAAATCTGCTTCGCAATCAGTTGGGAATTTTACTGAAACTTATGATAAAGCAACCGACAGCATATTAACATCTGCAGAAGGATTGACTGGATCTTATGAGAAGGCAAAAGACAATATACAATCTTCAACTGAAAGATTGTCCCAATCTTATGGCAAAGCAGCTCAGGCAATGGAGAATTTGACTAGTACTAATGAAGAAACTCAAGTATTTTATGGTCAGGAACTTCATAAAGTTTCAAAAAACTTATCTGCATTAAATGTTGCTTATGAATTACAATTACAAAATTCTAATGAGCATATAAAAACCACAGCCACTTTCCATAATGGTTTAGAAGATCTAATGAAAAATCTGAACGATTCTGTTGAAGATACAAGGAAGTATAAAGAACAAATTGCTCAGTTATCAGTTAATTTAGAATCCTTGAATACTGTTTATGGCAATATGCTTAATGCAATGAGAAAATAAAAACAGTCCCTTACACAAGTCCCTCAGACAAATGAGGGACTTGTGTGAAAATAAAAAAATAATCACAATTAACCATTCCTTAACTACCCACTTGCAACTCTCCTTTGGAGAAGGATAAAGGGTGAGAATTCAAGGCTAAAAAAAATAAACTATGTCAGGTGGAAAAGAAACCCCAAGGCAAAAAATGATTGGTATGATGTATTTGGTGCTAACAGCTTTGTTGGCAATGAATATCTCAAAGGACGTCCTTCTTGCTTTTATTACTGTTGAGCACGGATTAAATGCAACAAACAAAAATTTCGATCAAAAAAATGACGTTATATATGCCAAATTTGCTGCAAAATTAGCGGAGAATAAAACTAAAACAAAACCCTGGTCAGATAAAGCGACTAAAATACAGGAAGAAGCAAAAAAGTTATGTGAATTTATTGATGCTTCTAAATCCGAGTTATACATTAAAGCACAACCTGAACTTACAAAACAGTTGGCTGATACTTTTAATTTAATTAATGGTAAAGCTAATGATAATTATGATATTCCAACGAATTATTTGATTGGTCCTGATGCAGCTAAGCCAACTGGAAAAGGTTTGGAAATTAAAAAGAGAATTGAAGAGTTTAGAAATTTGGTACTTAGTGTTGTTCCTGAAAAAGAAAAAGCAAGGTTTAAAATAGGTTTGCATACGGAAGATGAGTATGTTAAAAATGAAGAAAGATTTGAACCATGGGAAGTTTACAATTTCCACCATACTACTTTAGCAGCTTGTATGTGTCTTTTGGCAGGTGTGAAAAATGAAATAAAAAATGCTGAGAGCGATATAATTACCTTGCTCTTAAGAGAAATTGATGCCGGAGATTTTAAATTTGATATTGTTACGGCTAAAGTTGTTGCTCCTACGAGTTATGTTGTAGCTGGAGAAGAATACACTGCAGATATATTTGTTGCTGCTTACAGTTCTACTAAAAATCCTGAAGTTTTAGTAGGTGATGTAGATACAATTAACAAAACAATCAGGGGGACCCCTATTGTTGTTCCGGTTTCAGGTGGTTTGGGAAAATATACTGTAAAGACTTCGTCAGAAGGGCTTCAAAAATGGGGGGGAGTTATCAATGTGCTGGCACCTGATGGAAGCAATAAGGCTTATACATTTGAATCAAGTTATATGGTAGCCCGGCCATCTTTTGCTGTGTCACCTACCAAAATGAACGTATTTTACATCGGCGTAGACAATCCTGTTGCTATCTCGGCTGCCGGTGTAGCCCCGACCAATGTGGTAGCGACATTGACAGGTGATGGAACAATTGCAAACAACGGACAAGGACAGTATACTGTAAAAGTAAGATCAGGAAATAAATGTTCTATTAATGTTTCTGCAAAAGATCCCAAAACAAATGTAACTAAATCATTAGGGCCAAGCATGGAATTCCGTATTAAAAAGGTGCCAAGTCCAAATGCTAAATTTGCCGGTATTGTGGGTGATGGATCTGTTTCCAAAGGTGAACTTCAGGCTGCAGGTGGTATTTTTGCAGATTTATCCGATTTCGTTTTTGATTTGAAGTTCCCGATTAATCAGTGGACTATTTCCATGAATATTAATGGACTATTCATGGATGAAATAGGTAAAGGACCAGGCCTTACAAACGGAATGAAAACTATGCTTGGAAAAGCAAAAAAAGGATCCAAGATATTAATTGAGAACGTACACGTGCAGGCACCTGACGGTGACAGAAAAATAACTGGATGCAATATTAAAATAAAATAAATCAATTAAATAAAAAAGTCCTATTTTAAAATTGGCAAGTTTAATTATCAATTTAACAAATTATAAAATTATCAAAGGGAGGCATATCATGAAAAAATTTAAATTCATTTTAATGGTGTTTATTGCTGCTAATTCCGCATTTGATTGCTTTGCCCAAGCACCAGGCGTAATAAAGCCGCCAAAATACCCTGATGGTATCTATACTAAAGAAAACACCAATAATAGGAGAGCTATTCCGTATACATATCTGCGTGAAGCAGATGTAATGTGGAGTAAGCGGGTGTGGAGGGTTATCGATCTTAAAGAAAAAATAAATTTGCCGTTATATTATCCTACAGCACCTTTAGCTGATAGAAAGAGTTTATTTGATGTTCTAAAAGACGGAGCTCTAAAAGAAGGCAGAGTATCATGTTTTAATCCTGGAGACGATGAATTTAGAATTGAATATACAAAAAGTGAAGTTGAAGCTTTAGTATCTGCTTGGGATTCCACAAACACAGTAGAAGATCCTAATAATCCAGGAACTCAAATGCCCTCCCCTATATTAAAAGAAATTACTTCTGAAGAAATTATTAAATATAGGATTAAAGAAGATTGGTTTTTTGATAAACAGCGTTCGGTATTGGATGTTAGAATTATCGGACTAATGGTTATTATAGCCAAACAATCCGAAGGAGGCAGCGGAGAATCACTAGGTGACAAACCTTTGTTTTGGGTTTATTTCCCCGAAATTAGACCAATGTTAGCAAACCAAGATGTTTATATGCGGCATAATGATTCAGAGCGAAGAACTTTGGAAGATATATTCTGGAAGCGTTTGTTTTCAAGCTATGTAATTAAAGAAAGTAATGTGTACGACAGATACATTGGTGATTATACATCTGGAATAAATGCTTTATTTGAGGCAGAACGAGTAAAAGACGATATATTTAAATTTGAACACGATTTGTGGCATTTCTAAATATAATTTACAAAAAAAACCTTTTTCAAAAGGTTTTTTTTTGAATAAATATTACTCTGATTATAATTGCACAAGCTATTCCTAATGATAAATATGGTTTACTAATTAGAGTTTCCTCAATAACCAACAAATCGAGATATAGCCTACCTTAGCGGAGTAAAAATCAAAAACAGATGCAAGGTAAAACAGGCAGAAATGCAGTAAAGTAGTACCGCAAGCATGCATCAACGCCAGCGTACGTTAGTCCTAATCAGCTTATTTTGGATGGATTTGAAACCCCATTTTCTCAGCAATTAAGTAAAACAAATCGCTGGGTAAAATTATCTCATGTTATCTCGTGGGACAAAATAGTAGAGTCATATGACAGGCAGTTTAATGCGGTAGAAGGTCGCCCACCGATAAGTGGCCGAGTAGTTTTAGGCGCAAAGATAATAAAGCACATGTTAAATTTAACCCAAATTCCGCATTAGAAAATAAAGAATTATTTT
>CAISYK010000205.1 GCA_903889605.1 uncultured Bacteroidota bacterium | reverse complement strand
ATGATACCCAAATCTATTTTGGATCAATTTGAAAAGCAATGCCACCTTGAGTTAACTTACTTATTGAAATTATTAAACATTACTGAATTTGACTTGAAAAATGGCAGACTGCACACATTTCTCAAATACATATATAATTGGTTTTATATTGACAAAAAATTTGAACTCAAAGAATTAAAAAAACTTTTTGAAATTGATCTGCCGGATAAAATATTTTATTTAAAAGCTAATACGGAAATATTGATGGAACGCCTGAGCGGCAGAAAAGTTTTTGAAGCCCATGAAAACAAAACAGCTTTGGAACATTTAATCCCTTTCTATGATAGAATATTTATTGAAGCAGATGTTGAATTAGAGGTGATTGCAGCAGATTATGCATCGAATTTAGATGCAGCATTTGAAAAATTGAAATCTACTTATTTCTATGATGATTTTGTTGGGTGATATGAATTAATTTTATGATCCCAAAGGCATGTTCATTATGTTAAAAAGCTCTCACATATAATTCGACAGGCTCAATATGACTCGCGCACAATCAGTCTGAGCTTGTCGAAGACCTTGGGCAACGATTGTTGTTACAATGCTCTTTAACAGAATAACTTTGCTAAAAATTAATTATTTAACAGAGCTGCATTAATTCTTTGAGAGAATTTTTATCATTCTTATCGAATTCAGCATAATTCTGTCAGCAAATTTTAATTTCATCAATATTTCAGAAACTTTATAAAAAGCTGCACGTGTTACCAAAAATTCTTTAAATGCGTATACATATCCTTTCTTCCAGACTTTCCAGGATATTGACGGGTATTCAATTTGAATTATCTGATAATGGAATTTTAAATGTTCCATAAAAGTTTCTTCCTTAAAATCCTGCGGCATAACAAAGCATAAAAACTCTGCAATATCTCTATGAGGGATGTTTTTAACTGCTAATTCCCAGTCGTAAATACATGTCGTACCATCCTTTCTTACAGCAGCATTTCTTGGATTAAAATCGTTATGAATAATTGTTACAGGCAAGTTTAATGCAGCGTATTCATTTTCGAGATCATCAATATATTGGTTCAAACATAAATATTCTTTTCGATCATCTTCCTGATAAATTATGGACGCCATCTTTTTATAAAATGGCAATGATTTCCAAGGCTCAAAACGCTTTACCTCAGGGAGAGTGTTTTGAATTTCCTCATTTGAAAAGAAGGAGTGCAATTGACTGATAGAACTTAATGTGTTTTGAATCAATTCGGAAGTCCATTTATCCGGCGAATTTTCTGAATCAATTAATTGAAGTTCTTCAAAATCTAATCTTTCAAGAAATAATAAATAAATTTCTCTTGAAGTATCAATGTATTGGCCGTAATATCTCGGCATGTTATTAAATCCATTTCCAGATAGACATTTATAGATATTAAGTTCTTTTAAATGACAATTTGAATATTCTAAATTTTCTTTGAATTTAAATATTAAATCGGATAATGAAGGTTCAACCGAAGCGGCCATTAGGTGCAATCCTTTAATAACTTCGATATCTAACGCCTTTGATTTAATTATTATATTTTCTATTGTTCCGCTTTCAAGTAAAATATCAATTGGAATAAATCCAGTTAATTTTTTATTGACACGTTGTGTTATATTTGTCAAAATACCGTTTTCTATCAAACCATTTTGAATATCAATATTTGTTACCGCATCACCTTTGAAAATGCCTTTTAAGCAAGTTTTTAGAAAGGAGGTATTAAGTTCATTTTTCAATAGCCATTTCACCGGTTTATTCCGGCCTAATTTTTCATGTGCTTTAGCAAACTCTCCGCTGACTATTGCTGAATATGTTGATATTTCCAATGAAAGTGCAAAGCCTGCAATCAATTTGGCAAAACGTTCGATCTTACCATTTCCTGCACAGTCCATTATCTTCAATCCTTCATTTTGATCAGGCAGTCCTGTCCCGCCGCCAACAGTTCCGATTACAAGTGAAGGAAGCGTAAGTTTTAAAGCCAAACCATTTTCTCTTTTCTGAACGTTTAAAATTGCGATTCCGGATTCATGGATTGAAGCAAGATCCTGGCCTGTTGCTGCAAAAATTGCCGCCACTGCATTTGCTGCATTAATATTGAACCCCAGCATACCATCCATTTCAGTAATAGCCAGGGAAGGTTTGTAGCATCTGAAAATATCTTCTGAAGTTGTTCTAAGAATTTTTTTTATTATGCTTTCTTCTAAGAAACACTCCGCATATACATTAATGCCGCGGCCGTGATCAACTAAATACCGGGAAACTTTTTTATCAGAAGAACCATTGCCTTCTATTACAAAATGAGGTATTTCTATCCCTGTTTCAGTAAGAAAATTTTCCACTATCCATAACATCGAATGCCATGTACAGGTAGTTACCATATTTTGCCCTGCGGCATCTCCGGTTGAGTAAACAAATTTTACATGGACATTATTATCAATAAGCACAGCTGAGATATTCTGCAGTTCAGCATGGTTAGAATATTTTTCGGCTGTAGATTTAATTGAATTAAATTTTGTTTCGATCCATTTTTTAAATTCAGAGGCATCATGTGAATCAGCGAGCATAAATAGTGGTGCACGAACCATCCTTTGGTGCACAACAGAGGCAGTAAATCCTCCGCTGAAGCTTATAGCTTTGGCGCCTCTATTCATACTTGCCGTTAAAGCGCCTTCCAAAGTGGCAGCTCCGCAGAATACATATTCATTTATTCCTTTTTCACAAAACAGCAAGGGGCCGACGATACCAATTGGTATTTCGACAGTTCCGATAAAGGATTCTATATTATTTTGAGCAGAAGTGTGGTCAAGAAAATGACGGCTTATGTTATCAAGTTCAAATCCGTTTTTCTTTAAATAGTCTAAACGCAGCTCTATCGCACTTTTAGTAACGAGTCCTCTGCCTGGAATAATTTCGTAATTCGTTATTGTTTTCTTTTT
>CAISYK010000204.1 GCA_903889605.1 uncultured Bacteroidota bacterium | reverse complement strand
TACATATCTTTGTTAATAACGACTCTAAAAAATTACCGAACTATTGATTCCAAATAAATTAGAAATATTATGAAGAAATCTTTTACTTTAGAAACAATAGTGATCGGCACTTTCTTGGTAATGTATCTAAGTATATTCAAAAAAAAGAAAAAAGTTGAAAATTCCTAAGTTTCAGATGTACCCTAAAATGTTAAATAATCACAAAATATATCGTTTTGATATAATCTGCAATCTATGTTTTACAAAAGAAAACTTTAATAAGCCAAGTAATAGTGCTGCGGCAAAACAACCAAATAGCCTAATTACAGACGGCAGCAAATAAAATATCTACCAAGCGTAAATTATATTTTGTAACAATCAACGACGATAATGTATGTTTTTCAGTTTATAAAGAATTTGACCATAAGATATTGTCAATTGCTATAATGATTACCTTTGGCTATGCAAAAACTGAAACCTTTCATTGCTATTTTCACTTTGCTTGTATTTCTTTTTCCGCTTGCCGAAAAGGGAATTCACGATTACCATCATATTAATGATAAACATTGCGCTTCAGTTGATAAACATCTTCATACTTCCGAACACCACTGCGAAATATGTGATTTCACAAACAACATAAATGGCCTGCCCTCGTATAATGAGGCCAATTTACTGTTAAGCGAAACGGCTGTTTTGGATTTCTATTTTCCTGAAAACATTCTACTTATTCTGCAAAAACATTTTCATTCCCTTCGTGCTCCTCCTTCTTTGGTTTAATCTTTCTTCCGTTAATTGACGGTTGTTTACTAAGGATATCCTTTAGTAAAATGTATTAATCCAAAAATAATTATACAATGTATTCTAAAAACAGTTTCCTGTTTTTCATTTTGTTTATCTGCATTAAAGTTCAAGCACAAACCGATAGTATAAAATCGGACTCACTTTTACTGCTGCAGATCCAGAATGAAATGCAGCAGCAGCAAACGCCTCCCCCGCAGCAGCGTGTAGGAGCTTCTGCAAATCCTGACATCAGCGTGATTGGAGATTTTCAAGGATTGTATCGAAGTTATGGAACTCATAATGCTGATGCACTGCTGAATGAAGCAGAACTTTCTGTCCAGTCAGTGGTTGATCCATATGCTAGAGCTGATTTCTTTTATTCAGTTGGTGAAGACCGCCTCACAGGACGATTCTCCGGTGCAATTGAGGAGGGCTATTTATCAACATTATCATTGCCGGCTCATCTTCAGCTTAAAGCTGGCAGGTTCAAACAAGCTGTTGGACGTGTAAATCCAACACATGCACATGCACTTCCCTTCATTGATTTGCCCGATGCTTATGTGAATTTTTTCGGTGAAGAAGGATTGAAAGGTGATGGTCTTTCTTTAACATGGTTATTGCCTAACCATACTTTTTTTCAGGAACTTACTATTGAAGCATCAAGCGTTGCCGAAAGTCCAAGCTTTGAACGAAGCAATAAAAATAATTACCTGTATCTTGCTCATTTGAAAAACTTCTGGGACTTATCGGCTAATGCAACTATAGAACTTGGGCTTTCTGCTATAACTGGAGAAAATTTAGTTAAAAAAACTACCAATATAGGTGCACTTGACCTTACCTATAAATGGAAGCCAATTAGATATAACACCTATAAGTCGGTTACTTTTCAAAACGAATTATACTACAGCCAGGCTATGCTTGATAGTACAAAAGTAAATGCACTGGGGTTTTATTCTATGCTAAGTGTACAAGTAGCAGAGCGCCTTTTTCTCGCAGGAAGATTTGACTATTCCAACAATCCGTATTCGGTAAAATTTGTTCAGGAATCCGGCTCCTTAACGCTTGGCTGGCATGCAACCGAATTTCAAAAAATAGAACTCGAAGGAAAATACACAACGATGAATCAAGGTTTGATGGAAAATAGTTATGAGAAAAAATTTGTGATGGCTTATTTGCGCTGGATTTTTGTCATAGGCACGCATGGAGCGCACACTTATTAAAATAGTTTAGAATAGCTTTTTAAATTTTATAACAATACAACTTAAAAAACAGAAAAAATGAAAACAAAAATAATTATCGCTCTTGGAATAATAAGCACCGCAATTAATTTTTCCTTTGCGGGCACAATTCATGTTGTTGCAACAACCCAAGATACAAGAAGTATTGCGGAATTAATCGGAGGAAATAAAATAGATGTATTCGCTATTGCCACAGGCTATCAGAACCCTCATTTTGTTGACCCAAAACCAAGTTATATTATTAAACTTGCTAATGCTGATTTATATATAACACTTGGTCTTGATTTAGAAAGCGGTTGGTCCCCTTCCCTGCTTGTTAGTTCCAAGAATACAAAAATTCAGAAAGGAAGTGATGGATATATTGACGCATCCATTGGCGTAACTTTAATGCAGGTGCCTTCTTCTATAAACCGCTCAGAAGGAGATATCCATGCCTTTGGAAACCCGCATTACTGGCTTGATCCAACGAATGGGAAAACAATCGCAAGAAACATCTGCAATGGCCTTGAAAAAATTTCTCCTGAAAACAAAGATTTTTTTGAAGCGAATCTAAAGACATTTGATGCTCAAATTGATTTGAAATTAAAAGCATGGACAACTGCAATGCTAAGTTTCAAAGGTGCAAAAGTAATCGCCTACCATAACGAATGGTGTTATTTCGAAAACCGTTTTGGTTTAAAAATTGTTGACTTTATGGAACCTAAACCAGGCATTCCTCCAACACCTTCGCAATTAGTTAAAATCATCAAAGAAGTTAAAGAAAACAGTATTAAGGTTATCATTACTTCACCTTACTTTACAGCTTCGTCTTCAGATGTAGTCTCAAAACAAACAGGTGCAAAAACATTGATCCTGGCTACTTCTGTTGGTGCGTTTGATTCAATAAAAAATTATTACGATTTGTTTGATTACAATATTAAATTATTAGTCGGAGCCTTGAAATAATATCAATTATAAATTATTATTGTTTCAAAATAAATAATAGTATCCTATGTCCTATTTCGATAATTACCGCAAAGACTTTATACTGATTACAACAGCACTGTGCGGAAAACGGACAATAATTAATATTAAATAGAGATTTGATTACACCAAAAAATTATAAACTTAAAACCTTAAGCTATGTTCGATATGTTTCAATTAGATTTTATGATTTTGGCATTTATTGTCAGCATCATTATTGGTATAGTTCTCTCTTACCTCGGTGTGCATGTTGTAGGCAGAGGAATTGTTTTTGTTGACCTTGCTCTTGGTCAAATTGCTTCCATGGGGGTAGCGTATTCCGATTATGTTGGTTACGGAAAAACAATTATTCCAATTTTATTTGCGCTTTTTGGTGCACTGCTTATGTCTCTTATTAATATTCGTGATAAACGGTTGAAATTGGAAGCAGTCATAGGGATAATCTATGCCGTTGCTTCCGCCGTAACAGTTATGATCATTTCCAAAACTCCGCATGGTGATTCGGATATTCAGGAAGTATTGTTTGGGAGTATACTTTCAATAGATTGGGCGCAAATAAAAATCATCGGAATTATTTTCGGAGGAATTGCTTTGTTTCACCTTATATTTTACAAAAAGTTTTTTATGCTTACCGAATGTTTTGAAAATGAAAATCCTAAAATCCCCACAGATGTTTTTAAGAATAATGGAGAATTTAGATTCTGGAATTTCATGTTTTATTTATCCATCGGGCTTGCAATTGTCTTTGCAGTGCGAGTAAGCGGGGTTATTCCTGTGTTTTCTTTTCTAATTATCCCTGCAGTGGCGGCAATTATGTTATCTAAAAACAATTTAAGTTTAGTTGTTACATCTGTAATCATTAGTTTACTCGGTGCTTTTTTCGGATTAAATGTATCCTATCATTACGATTTCCCCGCAGGTTCTTCATTAGTATCCGTGCTCGGAGGTATTTTTCTGATGATTTCTTTATTTTATCTTT